>JBEEHO010000359.1:0-15625 GCA_041167425.1 Verrucomicrobiota bacterium
CCTTCTCGAGCGGAGTGACAGAGATCGGCGCCACGGTCGCGAAAACCCGATGCGGTTTTGGCTGGCGTTGATACCAGCGCCAGGTCCAGAGCGATCCGGTGGCCAGCAGCAACGCGAGAAGAACGCCGCCGGCGACAAGATAAGGGTGCGCGCGGCGATAAAGGTGCACTCGAACGGCTCCGCGCTGCAGCCAGTAGGGTGGTTTCCAGGAGAGCTGCCCGAAGAGGGTGCGAGCAATTTTTCTCAACAACCGGGCCAGCCAGGCGAACGGGCGAATGAGCGGCCAGAAGAATTCGAGCATAAGTAGCGCCCGGAGGCGCCGACATAGAGACGTTCAGCTCACCTGGGCTTGCACCTCTTCGTGAACCTATCGATCCCCGAAAAGCAGTGGAAGAATGAAATGCCAACCGACACGCTGAATTGGCTTTTTTTGAGTGCGAGTTAGCTTGGAAAACAATGAATAAACTCCGCGGGAAAAACATTATGATTACCGGCGCGTCCCAAGGCCTGGGGCGCGAGCTGGCCCTCCTTTTCGCGCGGGAAGGCGCGGCCGGTCTCTCGCTTTCTGCGCGGCATGGCGACGACATTCGGAGCGTCCGCGATGAAGTCCGCGAGGTTGCGCCCAAGGCGAACGTCCTCGCGATCGAAGCCGACGTGAGCAGGCCGAAAGATATCGAACGGCTGATCGCGACTACCCTGGATGCATTCGGCGGGCGGCTCGATGTTCTCGTCAATAACGCCTCGACCATTGGCCCTTCCCCGATGCCGTACCTGCTCGATTATCCACTGGAAGATTTCCAAAATGTCCTGGCCACGAATCTGATTGGTCCGTTCCTGATTACGAAAGCCGCATTGCCCGCCATGATCGAAAACGGCGGATCGATTATCAATGTGTCGAGCGACGCGGGCTCGACCGGTTATCCGGGTTGGGGCGCATATGGCATTTCCAAATTTGGCGTGGAAGGGATGTCGCAAACGTGGGCCTCGGAGTTGGAAGATACCGGCGTGCGCGTGAACTGGGTGGATCCCGGCGACATGAACACCGCGATGCATCGAGCCGCCGCGCCGGACGAAGATCCGACTGAATGGGCCGACCCGGCCGCGGTGACCGAAGTTTTCCTTTTCCTGGCGAGCGATGAATCGAAAGAGATCACGGGCAAACGGCTGCAAGCACAGGAAGACTGGAAAACTCAAGCCGCGGAGAGCGCGGAGATGAAGGACTAAAGAAACTCTGCGATCTCTGTGTCCTCTGCGGTAAAATTCTGTCGATGGCCGCGCCTTTCACCTTCACGCTTCCAGATGAGCTGAGCGCCAGAGAGCCGCCGGAACGCCGCGGCCTCGCTCGCGATAAGGTGCGGCTGCTCGTGATGGATCGGGAGAGCGGCGCCGTTCAGCACACGAAGTTCGAGCGGCTCGCGGAGTTTTTGCGGCAGGGCGACCTGCTGGTTTTCAATTCCAGCCGCACCCTGCCCGCCTCGCTGGAAGCGTGTTGCTCGCATGGGCCATGCGTGCAGGTGCGCCTCGCCCAACACCTGCCGGACGATTCCTGGCTCGCGCTCCTCGTTTGCAAAGCAGGCGATCCTTTCGGCTGCGGATTGCGCGCCGGGATGCAGCTCGAATTCTCGCCGGAATTGACCGGTGAAGTCTTTGACCGTGATGCGCGGATTCCGCGGTTGTGGAAAATTCGCTTCTCAAAAACTGGCACCGATTTGATCGATTTGATTTATCGGCTCGGCCAGCCCGTTCGTTACGAATACGTCTCCGCGCCCTGGGATCTCGATTATTACCAAACCGTTTACGCGAAGGAACCCGGTTCCGCCGAGATGCCGTCGGCGGGCCGCGCTTTCACCTGGAAGGGCCTCTTCGAGCTGCGCCGCGCTGGAATTGATTTTGCGTATCTCGTTTTGCACACCGGCCTCTCGTCTTATCTCGATGATGAACTGGATGGGGCGCATGTCGCTTCCGAAGAGGAATATTTCCTGAGCGAAGCCGCCGCGGAGAAAATCAACGCGGCGCATGAACGGGCCGGTCGCATCATCGCGGTGGGAACTACTGTCGTGCGCGCTCTGGAATCAATCGCGGAAGCGAATGGCCGTGTGCACCCGGCGCACGATTACACTCGTTTGCATATCGCCGCCGGACACGAGCTCAAGATCGTGGACGGGCTTCTCACGGGGCTGCACGAACCGGAAGCGAGTCATCTCGATCTGCTCAGCGCATTCGTTCCGGCCGAAAAAATTCACGCGGCTTACCGCGAAGCGATTGAGGAGCGTTATCTCTGGCACGAGTTCGGCGATTTGAACCTGATTCTGTAGCGGCTACGGAAATGACTTCTCTCTTGAATGGCGAAAACCGAAACCTAATCTACGGAAATGGAAGAAGCTGAAGTTCCGCTGGAGCATTTGCACGAGGAGATTCATCACCATGCCGAGCATGGCGGCCCGCCCTGGATTTCCTGGGTGGCGTTGAGCACCGCGATTCTAGCGGTGCTCGCGGCGATTGCGGGATTGCTCTCGGGCAAACATGCCAACGAAGCGATGATGAGTCAGATCAAGTCGTCCGATCAATGGCTCTATTATCAGGCCAAGAGCATAAAGGCCGCGATCCTCGATGCGAAAACGACGCTCGCGTCGGAGGCGACGGACCGGGACAAGGAAAAAGCGGCGCAGTATCAAAAGGAACAGGTCGACATCAAACGCGAAGCCGAACAAAAGGAGGAGGAAGCCGAATCCAAATTTCATCAACACGAAATTTTCGCGCGCAGCGTCACGATGTTTCAGATCGCCATTGCCATTGCCGCAATTTCCGCGCTGACAAAGAAACGCAGCTTCTGGTTTGTCAGCCTGGTCTTCGGTCTGGCCGGCGCGGTTTTCCTCTTGCAAGGGTTGATGGCGCATTGACTCGATGCGCGTTCTTTCGATCGATGCTTCGCTGCGCCACACCGGTGTGGCGGTGATCGATGCCAATGGCGGAAAGCCGCGCGCCCTTTATTTCGGGGTCATTCATAATGCGGCGTCGCTCCGTTCGTCCTCATGTCTGGTGGCGATCCGCGACCGGCTGGCTGAGTTGATTCATGCGCACAAGCCCGATTGCTGCGCGCTCGAATCGGTCATTTACGTGCAGAGTTACAAGACCGCGATCCTGCTGGGCGCGGCGCGGGGCGCGGCTATTCTCGCGGCGGCAGAACGGGGCCTCCCGGTTTTCGAGTATGCGCCGACGCGAATCAAGAAAGCCACCGTTGGGCGGGGAAGCGCGGATAAGAATCAGGTGGCGTTTATGATTCGCGCCTTGCTGGGGCTGACAGAAACTCCCACGGCTGATGCCGCGGATGCACTTGCGATCGGACTGACGCACCTGCGCTCACAGGAAGCGGCCCGCCTGGGGTTGCCGGCTGGCGCCCGCATATGAGCGTTAGCGCCCTGTCCGTGCGCTGGCTCGGACAAGTTGCCTTCGCGGACGCGCTGGTGTTGCAGGAAAAGCTGGTCGCGGAACGGCGGGCAAACCACTCGTTAGGCGACGAACTGTTATTGCTGGAGCACGAGCCGGTCTACACGATTGGCCGCACCCCGGACCAATCGAGTCTCCGGGAAATTTCGCATCTTCCGCATCCTCTCTTTCCCATCAACCGTGGCGGCCAGGCGACCTATCACGGCCCCGGTCAACTCATGGGCTATCCGATCATCGACCTGCGCGGATGCGGCCAGGATCTTCATCGCTATCTGCGCTGGCTGGAAGCGTTGCTGATCGAAACTTTGGCCGATGTGGGAATCGCCGCTATCACGCGGCCGGGTTTGACTGGTGTTTGGATTGAAGATCGAAAAATCGCCTCGATCGGAGTTGGCGTGCGGCACTGGATCACGATGCACGGGTTCGCCCTGAATGTTTGCGGCGATCTCGCGCCGTTCGATCAGATCGTGCCCTGTGGCATCGCGAACGTGACCATGACTTCAATCGAAAGAGAGATGGGCCGGGAATGTTCGGTCGTGGAAGTGGCTTCGCGGGTGGAGAGAATTGCGTTGAGACAGATTCGCGAGCTGCGCAATGTAGAGGCGCTTGTGCCAGGCGCCTGAACCAAGCGCCTCTACATTTCATGTCCATCCCGCTCGAAGACAACGTTTCCGACATTATTGGAAAAGCCCAGCGCGGTTTGGGCATTTCGGATAGCCAGCTCGCGGAGCGCTCCGGAGTGAGCGCGGAGAAAATCCGAAAATTGCGCGCCGGCCAATTTGATGACGATGCGATCGAACGTGTCGCGCCCGTCCTGAATCTCGATGCGGCCGCGCTGCGCAAATTGGCCGCGGGCAAGTGGAACCCGGAAGCGGTTGGCGAAATGGAAGGGCTGGCGCAATTCAACACCACTTATTCCGACATGACCGTGAACGCCTATCTCGCCTGGGATCCTGGCAGTCGTGAAGCGGTGGCGTTCGATACCGGTGCTGATTGCGGCGAAATGTTGCGGCGAATTCAGGACGAGAATCTCCGAGTGAAATTCATTCTGCTGACGCATGCGCATCCAGATCATGTGGCTGATTTGTGCCGGTTGCGGAAGTCGACCGGGGCGCCGGTTTACCTTTCAGAGTTCGAAGAGGAAGAGGGAGCGGAAAAGGTAGAGGAAGGGAGACGCTTTCGAGTGGGATCGCTGGAAATCGAGGCGCGCTTGACCTCGGGTCATTCGCCGGGCGGAATGACTTTTGTCGTCACCGGACTGGCGCGCCGGGTTGCAATCGTCGGTGACTCACTTTTCGCCGGCTCGATGGGCGGAGGCAACGTTTCGTGTTCCGATGCGCTCCGAAACAATCGCGAGAAAATTTTGACCCTGCCGGATGAGACCGTCGTATGCCCCGGCCACGGACCGCTTACGACCGTGGGCAAGGAGAAGCGGGACAACCCGTTCTTTGCGAACAGAGTTGCCGATTGAATTATGGCGTCGCGCACTCCTGTCATTCCGACCGCAGCGAGATCTCTCAATCCGTTCGAACCGAATGGGAAAATAACATGAACATCGGTTTCGTCGGCGTAGGCAGAATGGGAGCGAACATGGCGCGACGCTTGAAGGATCGCGGCTTCCATGTCACCACGGTTTTCGACCTCAATCGTGCCGCGGCGACTTCGCTGGCCCAGGAATTGGGATGCGCCGCCAGTCCCACTCTGGGAGACGTGAGCGCCGGCGCCGACGTGATCTTTACGATCGTGACGGATGACGCGGCCATGCGCGAGATTTTCACCGGCGCCGACAATCTTCTGGCGAACGCGCGAGGAAAATTGTTTATCAATTGCGCCACCGTCTCGCCGGAGATTCATATCGAAACCGAGCGATCGGCGGAAGCGGCTGGGGCAGCCTCGCTCGAAGCCTGCATGGCTTCCAGCATCACGCAGGCTCGCGCAGGATCGCTTTATCTCATGTGCGGTGGCCGCGAAGAAAGCTTCCAGCGCGCCGAACCGATCCTGAAGGAACTGAGCGCATCGCTGCGCTACGTCGGAAAATCTGGTGAAGCCGCGAAGGTGAAAGCGCTGGTCAACATGGTGATGAACATCAACACCGCGGGGTTGGCGGAAGGGTTGGGCCTCGGCGAAGCTCTCGGACTGGATCTCACCATGCTGCGTGAAGTGTTTTCGCAAACGGGCGCGGCCTCGCGTGTTCTCGAAACGGACGGAGAAGACATGCAGAAACGCGATCACGCCTGTTTCTTTTCCGCTGCGCACGCAGCCAAAGACAGCGGCATTGCGCTTCAGTTAGCCGAGGAAAACGGATTGGATCTCCCGCTCGCGCGCGAGACCAAGGCGCAATTCGACCGCATGGTCGCGTCCGGTTTGGGCGAGCTGGATAAATCCGGCATCGCGGAGCTCACGTTCAGGGCGCGGCTGTCCGAACAGTCTGGGCCGTAGAGGTCACGCGATCAACCGCGGCTCCGCTAAAACGAGCTGCGCGTCGCCCACGGCGATGGCGCCGTCAGTCAGAATTTTCGCGCGCAATCCTCCATTCTCTTTCAGGAAATCCTCCGTGCCCGGCGCGAAAGCCTGGTCCATCCAGTAACACGGCTTGCAATGGCCGCTGCCGTGGAGGCGAACACCCTGAATGGAAAATTCTTCGCCGATGAGCTCGTGCAGATCGACGCCGGAGACGATGACGTTTCGACGCAGCACGCCGGGCGACTTGTTCGTTAGGCCAATATTTTCGGCCAGCTTCTCGAAAACTTCGACGGAGAAGAATGTGATCTGTCCCTTGTAATTCTCCTGGAAATCATAAAAGCGATCGCCGCGAATTCCATGGCCCGCGACACAATCGATGCGCGGCACTTCGACCAGTGGGCAATCGTCGGCCGCCCGGCCGTAATGGCCAAAATAATTATGACCGGGCGAGATGAAGATTTGCCGGATCAGCATGGGATTGAGAGCGTCAGCCGACGCGGAACCGAATTTCGCGGATGATCTTGCCGCCGAAGCGTTGCTTCAGTTTGCGCAGAATCTCGGCCTTGGAAATTTGTTCGAATTGATAATGCAAGGCGGGTTGGAGCACGCGCACGGAAAGAACGCCCGCGCGCAAACTGACCGGGCAGGAATGCGCGGCGATAAATTCACCGACAATGGTTTTCCACGCCTCGATCACTTCCGTCTCGCGCAACCGCTCGCTCAGCCCGAGCTGCTGCATGAGCTTCGGCAAGAGATCGCCCGGTGAATGCCAGCGATCGGGACGGGTCTTGCTCGCGGGAAGCCCGCGCCATTCGGCAATGACGGCGGCGCGCAGCGATGCGTTCATAAAAAACGCGATCTAGTATTTCCGCCGCATGTTGCTCGGCAGGATGTTTAGCTCGGTCCGGTATTTTGCGACCGTGCGCCGCGCGATGGGAATACCGCGTTCGCTCAAAATTTCGACGATCTCCTTGTCGCTCAGGGGCGAGGAGGAATCCTCGTTCTTCACCAGGTCCAGGATCGCTTCTTTGACACTGGTGTTGCTCATCGATTCGCCGCTGGAGGTCTGGTAGCCGGGCGTGAAGAAATACTTCATCTCGAAAACGCCCTGGGGCGTGGACATATATTTTCCGGAGATGGCGCGGCTCACGGTCGTTTCATGCACACCGACGATGTCCGCGATCTGCACCATCGTCATCGGTTTGAGGTGGGCCGTGCCGTGATCAAGGAACTCTTTTTGCCGCAGGACAATCTGGTGCGCGATATTTGAAATCGTCTGCTGGCGCTGATGGATGGATTTGATCAGAAATTTGCCGCTGCGAATTTTGTCCCGGATGTAATCCTTCACTTCGCTGCCGTTTCCATCCTGCGACATGATGTCTTTATAGGTGTTGCTGATGCGCAGGTGCGGGATTTGTTCGCCATTCAGGATCACCTGATACTCGCCATCGATTTTCTCGACTGTCACATCGGGGAGGACGTAATTCTGCGGCGCGGCCGCGAAGATCTGGCCGGGGCGTGGATCGAGCGAAGCGATGTTGTTCGCGCATTTTTGGATTTGCTCAACGCTGATCCCCATGCGGCGCGCGATCTCCGGAAAACGCCGCTTCCCCAGATCCTGCATGTGATCCTGGATGATTTTATATTCAAGGCTGCTCTGTCTTCCCTCGCGCTTGAGTTGAATGAGCAGGCACTCTCGCAAATCCCGCGCGCCGACGCCCGGCGGATAAAAGCTTTGGATGAGCAGCAGCATCGTTTCGAAATCGTCCTGCGCGATGCCGGTATTGAGGGACATGTCCTCGGGCGTGACCTGGAGGAAACCGTTGTCATCGATATTGCCGATGATGAGCTCGGCGGTTTTCCGATCGTCCGCATCGAGCGGCGCCTGATTGAGCTGGCCCATCAAATGTTGCTGCAGCGTTTCCTGGGTGGCGATGGAATCGAAGAAGAACTGGCGCTTTTCATCTTCATCCTGGGAACGGGCGGTGTAGCTCCCGGATTGCGCCATGTAATCGCGCCACTCGTCATCCAGTTTCGCCAGCTGATCGAACTCGGCCTTGAACTCCTCGTCCGCCGTCGGCGTAGGAGGTTCTTCCGAGCCATCGGCATTCGGTTCTGTCGCGAGCTCTTCCAGGACGGGGTTGGTTTCCATTTCCTGCTGGACGAGGTTGCGAAGCTCGAGCAGGGGCGCCTGGAGGATGAGCAGGCTTTGCTGAAGCTGGGGCGCAAGAACCTGCTGGAGCGAGAGGTTTTGCGATTGGTGCATCCCGGGGCCGGCCATGGTTACGGACGCTACGCGGTGGAAGACCCTAAAAGCAAGCAATTACCACGCCGTGCGCTTTCGCCGATTTCCAGAATTCCGGAGGGAATACGACTTGCTTGAGAGAACCACCAACCAATCCCTGCTCCATGAAATCGCCTCAAGCTCTCATTGCATTTCTCTCCCTGGCTCTGCTCACCACGCTTCCGGCGGAGACTCCCGATGCACGCCAGTTATCCGATCAGCAAATGCTCGCCCTTGTAAAAGAGGTCCAAGCCCAACAGGCCATGATTGCGGACAATCAGGCCAAGATTGACGCGAAGCTGGTGACGGTCGCGGAAGCCGTGCGAGTGGCGCGAATTTATTCCAGCAGAGGAGGCCGATAAGGTGCGCGCGAAGATCCTGGGTTTCCTCGCGGTGGTGACGCTCGCGGTCACGGTTTCGGCCCAGTCACCGATGCCGGTCATCGTTCCGGCGATGACGCCGGCTGCGACCACAAAAGCTCCAACGGCGATATCGGACAACTCCAGTTCCATTCAAGCGGCCCTAAAAATCCTGGAACAAATCAAGGCGGCCAACGAAGAAACGCTCAAGAAACAGACGGCGACTCTGGAGCAGTTGGACGAATTGGAAAAGGCTGCGGAGCAGATCAAGATCTACACGAAGCGCAGCTAGCGGCTGATTGCGGCTGTCCGGGCACAAACCGGCCGGGTTCGGTTATATTGGCCGCTACTTCTTGCTCTTCGGTTCCACTTTCCGGTAGAGCGTCGCCATGCTGATCCCGAGCATGCTCGCGGCTTTTTCCCGCGAACCACCGCAGTGGTTAAGAGTCGCGTCGATATATCCGCGTTCCTGTTGCTGGATGAATTCGTCGAGGGTTTGACCGACCGGCATCGCGGCGATGGCCTGCTCGGCTTTCTCGCCTTGAGCAGCCGCCACGATCTGCGGCGGAAGATCGGTCGGCAAAATCATGTCTTCTTCGCACAAGGCGCAGGCGCGCTCGATCGCATTCTCGAGCTCGCGCACATTGCCGGGGTAATCGTAGTGGCAGAGAATATCCACCGCCTTTGGATCGATCTTTTTTGGTTCGCCGCCGGCCGCGCTCGCCTGTTTTTGAAGAAAGTGATTCACCAAAAGCGGCACGTCTTCGAGCCGCTCGCGCAGGGGTGGAATTTCGACCGGGATGACCGCGAGCCGATAATAAAGATCCTCGCGGAACGTGCCGTCCTTCATCTTGCCTTGCAGGACCTCGTTGGTCGCGCCCACCACACGCACGTTCACGGGAATGCTTTTGTTGTCACCCACACGGCGGACTTCGCGTTCCTGGAGCACGCGGAGAAGTTTTGTCTGCAACGGCGGCGCCATGGAGTTGACCTCATCGAGGAAGATCGTCCCGAGATTTGCTTCCTCGAAAAGCCCGCGCTTGTCCGCTACCGCGCCGGTGAACGAGCCCTTCTTATGACCGAACAATTCGGATTCGAGCAGATTTTCCGGGAGCGCGCTGCAGTTGATGGCGACAAAGGGGTGGTGCTGCCGGTTGCTGTTAAAGTGCAGGCCGCGCGCGACGAGCTCCTTGCCAGTTCCACTCTCGCCCTGGATCAAAACCGTGCTGTCGGTGTCGGCCACTTTGTTGATCAAATTGTAGACGAGCTGCATTTTCCTGCTCGTGCCGATGATATTCTCGAAGCGATACCGATTTTTTAGCTCCTTGCGGAGATAAACGTTTTCGCGCAGCGCCGCCTGGTAATCGAGCGCACGTTGCACGGTCATTTGCAGCTCATCGATTTTGAACGGCTTGGTCACGTAATCGTACGCGCCCATCTTCATCGCTTCCACGGCGGTTTCGACCGACGCAAAGGCGGTGATTAAAATGACCGCAGTCTGCCGGTGATGTTCGCGCACGTGACGGAGCACATCGAAGCCCGTCATCGTCTCCATCTTGATATCTGCGATGACGACCTGTGGAGCGATGGCGTCAAGTTGTTCGATCGCTTTCGGCGCGGAGTTGAAGGGGAAAACCTGATGCCCTTTTTCCCGGCAGAGCGTCACAATGACCTCCACCATTGCGGGCTCGTCGTCTATAATGATGATCTTAGCCATAGTCGCAGGGCGGAGAATATTTCAGAATTGAGAAAAGGAAAGCAAAAACGAGAAACCTAACGAAGGCTCAAGATCTCGCCGTCTACCATCATCCACCGCACAGCGCCGGCAAAGGCGACGATTTCGTTAAAGGGATTGGCTTCGGATTTCGCCGCGGGAATGGCGATCAGATCCGCGCTAAAACCGGCATGGATTCTCCCAAGCGACTCTGCCCGGCCGATGGCGCTGGCCCCGTTTATCGTCGCCATCTCCACAACTTCGCGGGGCGAGAGCCAGGGCTCGTTGCGTAGTAATTCCCGCATTTCGGAAAAAAGACTCAGGCTTGAGTTGCTCGCGAGACTGTCGGTGCCCAGACAAATGTTAAACCCAAGGGCGCGCAATTTCTGCATCTCGAAAGAGGCATGACCGAAAAATGTGTGACTGCGAGGACAATGTGCGATCGAGAATTTCTCGGAGCGCGCGAGGAGATCGAAATCTTTTGCAGTGAGTTCGTTTAAGTGCGCAACGATCCATCGCTCGCCGATGGCCTGACGGCTAAGCAAAAACGAAAGCGGCGTCTCTTTGCCGCAGTCGTCCATTGGTCGCCCAATGGTTTTCAGGAACTCAAAGGCCGGGCCGGTCGCGTCGCGAAACATCTGCATCTCCTCCCGCGATTCCGCGAGATGCGTGGTCAGGAGCAGATCACGTTTTTGCGATATCGCGGAGGCATCGGCATATAATTGCGCGGAGGCGGTGTAAGGCGCATGCGGAGCCAGGCCGATTCCGCCGAGCCATTCCGGGTGCGACCGGAACCAACCGCAAAGCCGCTCCGCCACCTCGTGCACCGGAACTGGCCGCCTGATGTCGATCATTTCCGCACACCACCAGGTGCGGAGCGGCGGTCGTCGCAGACGCGGAAGCAATTCAGGAAACGCCTCCAAATTGACGATGCTTGTCGTTCCAAAATTTTTCGCTTCAGAAAAACCGTCGGCGATCGCAGTCAGGTAATCGTTTTCCTGAAAAGCCGCTTTGTGTGTATTGATCGCCTGGATCCAGTCGTTAAAGGATTCCTGCCGCGGAATTCTGCCGCGCAGCATCGTGTAATCGAGGTGGCAATGCGCGTTGATCAGTCCCGGCAACAGGATCTGCTCGCCCAGATCCAGAACCTGTCCGGCATGCCGCCCTTTGATTTCGTCGAACCGGCCGACGTCCGCGATTTGTTTTCCCCGGATGGCCACGGCGCCGTTCTCAATCGGTTCGCCGTCCATCGGGACGACAGTGCGAGAGCGGATAATCATGTTTTGGAGGGACACGCGCTGTCGTGTCCCATTATGTGGAAGGCGCCGGGCTTTCCGGCTTCACGGTTTTGCGCGCTTCCGCCACGAGCAGGTTGCAAGCTTCCTGACAAAGCAACGGCATCACGGTCTCACCCATACCGGTCTGATCCTGTCGCGGATGAAATTTCTCCGCCGGCAACTTTGTGGAAGCGACCGTTCCAGCTTCGTCGCGCTGCCAAAGGATCGTTCTCAAACATCCGCCATCCGAGCGGCAAAAATTTCCGACCAGCGCGTCTGCTTCGTCGTCGCGGATCTTCGCCGCCGTTCGATACATTCCGGTTTGCCGCGCGAGAGTCTGGCGCAGCGAGGTCGTTTCCAGCATCTTATTTTCCCACGCAAAAAATGCGGCTAGTCGCCCGGGATAAAAAAGATCGAGCGCGATGCGTAAACCGGCCAGATCCCGGACCAAGAGCTGCCACCCGTGGCGCAAATTCGGAGCTGTCTTGAGCGGTCGATATTTTCCGGAGTCATCGAATCGGGCGATCTCAGCTGCGTCCCCGGCGGAGGCATACGCGGTCAGGTCGTTTCGTGCCGCGTCTTCGCGGTGAGCGACGGAGAAAGCTCCGTCTTTTTCTTCCGCTATCGAAATCTGGCCGATTCGCCGTAACCCGGCAGCCACCCATTTTCCCAGCGCGATATCCTGCGCGAGACCGCTCACTTCAAGACGCGCGAGATGAGAAACGCAGCGTGCTCGAGGAAATCCCGATCGGATTCCGTAAATGCATCCAACTTTTCACTCTCCACATCGATCAGGCCGACGACCTTTTCGGCTTCGGTTATCACCGGCACCACGATTTCCGACTGCGTGCTTCCGAACGTAGGCAGGTATCGCGGATCCTTGTGGACGTCCGCGACCATGATCGACTTCTTCGATTCGAGCGCGGCGCCCGCCAAACCCTGCGTGATCGGAAAGCGCGGATACGCGGGCGGGCATTTCCCGGTTTTAGCTACGATGGTGAATTCGTCGCGCTTGATCTTATAAATGCCGACCCAGCGATAATCGCACGCGGCACGGATCATCTCCGCCATGGCGCATAATTGCTGCGGCTCATGCGCCCCGGCCAAAACGTAGGCGCCGAGTTCCTGGAGCTTCTTTCTGCTCGCTTCCATTTGTTACCGTAACTGCGGGAGCATAAATTACGAGAGCGATTGCACTTCCTGCGCCGGGGCCCGGAAGCTCTCGGTTTGTTCGATGATCACGTCGGCGAACTTCGGGTCGGTGCCGATCGCAGTCGAATAAAAAAGTGAACGCCCGTGAAGCTGGTGAGGGTTGCCTGATTTTCCGCCTTCACCGGCAGCCCGCACCGCGTCGTTTATCCCGAGCAGCACGGGAATGTCTTCGTCGCTGTGCAAGCCGTCCGAGATGAAAAACGGAACGACTACCACGTTCGGCGTCTCCGTCAGCTTCAACCAATCGGAAACGAGCGGCGGCTCTTCCATGTAAACATTCAGCACGGCGGCGTAACGATGGAGCGCGCGAATCATGTCGGCCTGCCTTTTGGCCGCGACGGCGCTGTTATCGTTCAAACTCGTGCCGTGTCCCACGATCAAGAGGCTGGTCTCGGCCTCGGAAGTTCCCGGCGCTACTTCTTGCGCGCGCTGGAGCAGGAGCTCCGTCATCCGCCCATGATTTCCCACCGGCTCGCAATATTTCCAGATCTGGCCCCCGGTCCGCCGCGTTTCTGGTCCGGTCAATTCCAATTCCCGCGGAATTACCGTTCGTGTGAAATAACCTTCGCTGATGAAATTCGGAACGACATAAACCTCGCGGATTGCCTCATCGCGAAAGAAGAGGAGCGCGTCGCGCAGACTGGGCTCTTCTTTCCAGAAACAACACGCCACGTCCGAGAAAACCTCGCGACGCCGAATCTCGGCCGCGTGCCTGAGAGTGGGCGCGCTGGAGTCCGGATTTACCGTCGAACCGTGGCCGACAATGAGAAGCGCACTGGTGGAGCGGGAGATCATGGGACTGACGGCGAAGGGGAAACGTCCAGCGTCCAGCGTCCAACGTCCAACGTCGAATTTGAGAAAGCCGGTGTGTTGCGTCGCTGTCCCACGTTCGGTAAGCTCATCCCAATGCGCTTTCGCACCTACAAAAACACCGACCTGCGCGTGAGCGAAGTGGGATTCGGTCTTTGGACGATCTCGACCGGGTGGTGGGGCCAATTCACCGAAGGCGAAGCGATCGCGCTCATGCATAAAGCCTTCGATCTCGGAGTCACGCTTTTCGATGCCGCTGACACTTATGGAAACGGTTTAAGCGAAGAGCTGATCGCGAAAGCTTTTCCAAATCAGCGCGATCAAATCGTGGTCGCAACGAAAGTCGGCTACGATTTTGTCACGCATGGGGAAACGCGCGGTCGCGGTCAGCGCGAAATACCGCAGGATTTCTCCCCCGACGCGATCGTCCGGGCGACCGACGCTGCCTTGAAGCGCTTGAAAACAGATCGCATCGATCTTCTGCAACTGCACAACATCCGGATGGAGCAGATTTACGACGACGCCATTTGGACGGCGCTGGAAAAACTAAAGGCGAGCGGTAAGATTCGTTACTCGGGCGTTGCGCTCGGGCCGGCCATCGGCTGGCTCTACGAAGGCATCAATTGCATCCGGGAGCGGGAAGTCACGAGCGTGCAGCACATTTACAACATGCTCGAACAGCACCCCGGGCGCGCCATGCAGGATGCCGCCACCGACGCCGGCAAGGACACCATGTTCCTGATTCGCGTCACGCATTCCTCCGGCATGCTCGAAGGGAAATATACCGCGGAGACGATCTTCCCTGCGAACGATCATCGTAATCATCGTCCACGCAGCTGGCTCCTGAACGGCGTAAAAAAAATCGATCGCCTGCGTTTTCTCGAAAGCTCCGATCGAACGCTCGGCCAGGCGGCGTTGCTCTGGCTGCTCGAGGACGAACGGGTCGCGTCGACGCTGCCAAATATTTACGAAGAGGCGCAGCTCCTCGAGTTCGCGAAAGCGCCCGATTGCCCGCAACTCACGAGCGACGAAATGGAAAAGATCGCTGAACTTTATGCGGATAATTTCGGAGTCGAGCGCGAAGAACCGAAATTCAAAGGCACGATGGAACTTCCCGCCGCTGCTGAAGCCGCCGCAGTGTAAGCGGCGTCGATCCTTGCTTGTCATCCCGAGCCGCGTAGCCGGCGAGGGACCTCACAGTCGCAGGGAGGTGTTACGCGAAGGCGCTTCGCGATCCACGAAGTCCATACGTTTGATATGGCGGCTTCTAATTTGTGTGATCTCAGAGCTATTGGGAGGTCCTTCGCCGTCTGCGCGGCTCAGGATGACAAGCGTGTTTCGTTGGCGATCACCAGATATCTCACGCAGTCTCAATCCGATTCATCTTCTTCCACGCGCTCGGCCCGTGGGATCGGCGTTTCTCCCGGCTCGGGCGTGCGCCGTCGTTTGTTTCCGTTCGCGTTCTGTTTGTAGATGTCCTTCAATATCATTGCGATCATCGGCGCTGCCGCCGTGCCACCGTGCGCCTTGGTGCCGACATCCCCTTCGTAAAGAGCCGCGAACGCATACTGCGGGTGATCGGCCGGCACGAACCCCGCAAACCACGCCGCCGTGCGCTCTTTCGTCTTCGGTCCCCATTGTGCTGTCCCGGTTTTTCCTGCGACCTCCACGTTATCGAGACTCGCCTGGTGCGCGGTGCCGCCAGCTCCGTTCACGACGTTGACCATTCCGGTCCGCAATTGCTCCATCGTATCGGCCGAGGCGCCCAGCGTTTTCTTCTCGCGCACCTGGAAAGCCGAAACGATTTCGTTATCAACCGTCTGCACTTGTTGCACGAGACGCGTTTGATAAAACGTGCCGCCGTTCCCGATGATCGCCATGGCCTGCGCCATTTGCAGCGGGGTAACCAGCATGTCCCCCTGCCCGATCGACAAGTTCGCAATGTCGCCGTTGAGCAATTTGCGACCGTGAGTTGCCTTCATGTATTGATCGTTAGGCACGCGGCCCTCCACTTCGCCGCGTAACGGAATTCCGCATTTCTCGCCAAAACCAAGTTTCT
>JBEEHO010000360.1:0-6024 GCA_041167425.1 Verrucomicrobiota bacterium
GCCGGAAGTGGCACGGAGCGGATGGCGGGCGGCTGGAATATGCCTTCAGCCCTCGCTTCGCGGTCACTTGCTCGGAGAAATTGATGCGGAGCGCCGGGGAGCTGGCTCAGCGATTTGGCGCTTACCTGCAAACTCACCTGGCCGAAAACCGCGAAGAAATCGAAAAGGTGCATCATCTCCATATGTCGGCGCGCGATTACACAGATGTTTATGAGAAGTGCGGCATGCTGACACCGAAAACCATGCTCGGCCATTGCATCCATCTCAGCTCCCGGGAAATCGACGCCATCGCCGCGGCACAATCGAGTGTGGCTCATTGCCCCACCTCAAATCTTTTTCTCGGCAGCGGCCTGCTCAAACTGGATCAGCTGATGCAGGCTGGGATCGCCATCGGTCTCGGCTCTGATGTTGCGGCTGGTCCGGAACTGAATATGTGGCAGGTGATGCGGGGCGCTCTCGATATCCAAAAGGCCAGGAGCATGTCCGAGCCAAATCTTCCGCGGCTGCGGCCGGGCGAGGCCTTTCATCTCGCGACCAGCGGTGGCGCGCGTGCTCTCGGCAAGTCCGCCACGATCGGCTCGCTTGATGTCGGTAAGGAGGCGGACCTGATCGTGGTCGATCTGGCCGCGATACTTCCCTACGGAAAACAGGGGCGGCGATTCGACGATCTCTCCGCGGAAGATATTGTCGCGCTTTGCATTTATCGCGGGGGTCCGCACGCTAACCTGGAAACCTACGTGCGGGGAAAATGCGTTTACCGTGCGGGGGAAGGGACCGCTGCCGCATGAAGGACACGGCAGCAGATCCGATCGCGATCGCGCTCCGCGAAGATATCGGCGCGGGCGACATCACCACCGAATTTTTCGTGCCGAACGGCCTTCGCGCCCTCGGCCGCATCATTGCGCGCGAGCGGGCGGTCGTGGCCGGCGGCGAAGCCGCGGCCGAAGTTTTTCGGCGCGTAAATCCCAGGCTAAATGTTGAGGTGCTCCAGCCCGACGGCGCCGCGTTGATGGGCGGAGAAACAATTCTGGAAGTGCGCGGCGCGGCGAGCTCGATCCTGACCGCCGAACGGGTCGCGCTCAATTTCCTCCAGCGTCTCAGCGGTATCGCCACTTTGACCCGGCAGTTTGTCGACGCCGCCGGCAAGTCGCGCGCGAAGATTCTCGATACCCGCAAAACGACGCCCGGTTTGCGCGCCCTGGAAAAGGCGGCGGTCGTGGCCGGTGGTGGCGCGAACCATCGTTTCAGCCTCAGCGACATGGTGCTGGTGAAAGACAATCACTTGAGCGCCGGTTCCGGTTTTTCTGGATTCGCCAGCGCGATCCAGCGGCTGCGTCAGGAACGTCCGGAGATTCGGATCGAAGTGGAAGCCGATCGCCTCGAACAGGTGCGCTCGTTTCTCGAAATCGGCGGGATCGACGTCATCCTGCTCGACAACATGAAGCCCTCCGAAATGCGCGAAGCGGTCGCGCTCGGAAAAGACAAAGTGAAATTCGAGGCGAGCGGAGGAGTGACCCTGAAGAATGTGCGGCAAATTGCGGCCACGGGCGTCGACTACATTTCCGTCGGCGCCGTGACGCACTCCGCGCGCGCGATCGATTTGTCTCTGGAACTGACGCATGTCGGAAGCTGAGCGCAGCGATCGGCTGATCGCCGCTAAGCTGCGCGCGGCCCTGGGCGAAAGCCGCGTCGGAAATGAAATCGTCGTGGTCGACGAAGCGATTTCGACCAACGATCTCGCCTGGGAAGCCGCCGCTCGAAACGCAGCCGAAGGGTTCGTCGTTTTCGCGGAGCGGCAAACCGCCGGTCGCGGTCAATATGGCCGGCGCTGGGAATCCGCGCCGTACCAAGGGCTCTGGTTTTCCATTCTGCTCCGGCCGCGGATCACGCTGAAGGAATCGCCGCGATTGACTTCGCTGCTGGCGGGCGCGGCCGCGGTCACCATCTCCGAAGAGACCGGTTGCGCCGCTTCAATCAAACCGCCTAACGACATCTACATCGAGGATCGGAAGGTGGCCGGCGTCCTGGTGGAAGGTCGAACCGCCAGCGATGGAAGTTACCTCGCCGTCGCGGGCATGGGCGTGAATGTGAACCAGACGCTCCAAGATTTTCCGGCGGAACTGCAAGCGATCGCCGGTTCCGTTCGCATGGCCCTTGGCCGGCAAATTGAGCGCAGTTCTCTCGCGGTGGCGCTCCTGCGAAAACTGGAAACCGATTACCGCGTTTTCACACAGGCCGGGTAGCGCGGAACTGTTGGAAGCCGCGCAGTTTTTCCAGAGCGCGCCCATTATCGATTTGCTCACGGGCCATTTCAACTCCTTCACCCATGTCGCGCGCCAGCCCAGCCACGACGAATCCCCCGGCAGCATTGACGACGGTGAGATCCCGCTTCGCCCCCTGGACGGCGCCGGACAAAATCCCTTCCAAATGCTTCGCATTTTCCGCCGCGTCTCCGCCGCGCAGGTCCTCCAAAGCGCCCGAGGGAATGTTGAGCCAGCGTGAATCGATCACACCGGAAACGACCTTGCCCTGCACGAGCTCGGCCAGGATGGTCGCGCCGCCGATCGAGATATCGTCCATGCCGTTGCCTGTCTCGGTTGTGCCATGCACCACCCACGCGCGCTCACGGCCGAGCCGCCGAAGCACATCCGCGAAGACACTCGTTAGGCGCGGAGAGAAGACGCCGATCAATTGGCGCGCCGGTCGCGTCGGATTGAGCAACGGGCCGAGTAAATTAAAGATGGTTCGGATATTTTCCCGGGCCAGTCGCCGCCGCATGTCCGCAATGGCGCGATACGCCGGATGATATTGCCGCGCGAAAATGAAGCAGAGTCCCAGGCGTTCCGCGCATTCCTTCAGATGCGCCGGCGGCAGATCGAACGGAACGCCCAGGGCTTCGAGCACATCCGCGCTGCCGCAACGGGACGTGACCTTGCGGTTGCCGTGTTTCACCACCGTCGCGCCCCCTGCGGCCAGAATGAACATGATCGTGGTGGAGACATTGAAAAGATCGAGCCCGTCGCCCCCGGTCCCGCAAACGTCGATCATCGGTCCCGGAAGATTTTTTGGATCGAGCAATGGATCTATCGCGCGATCGATCAATTGTTGAACGAAACCGACGATCTCTTCCGCACTTTCCCCCTTGCGATGGAGCGCGGTGAGAAACTCCGCCTTGAGCGAGTCGTCCGTCGTATCGGAAAAAAGCAGCGGCACGGCGAAACTGATTTCATTGGAATTCAGATCGAGGCCCCCGCGCAATTTTTCGACAAGCGCTTTCATCTCAGGCAGGCTGCTTTTCCATCTCGCGCAGCCACGCCCGATAAATTTCCGGCGAAATCTCCGAGGGCTTAATTTCGCTGCGGCCGCCCCAAAAAACGTTGGTGTAAGACACGGGAATCCCCCGCGCTTCGAGGTGCTCGTCGATCGCTCGCTTGTGCTCGAGGAGGAGCTGCTTATCCGTGCCGTGCGCCACGGCCATGATGTTGACGTTCCGGAATTCCGGTCCGGCTTCGCGCCAGTAGCAGTGCGTGAGAATGTGATGCCGGCCCACTTCGCCACCGGCTTCGATTTCGCGGCCGGCCGGCACCGCCCAGTGGAAAAGCGCATTGAAACGCGTCACCCGCACGCCGCCGGCGGAAGGTTTGACGTGCTCGAGAAAAGTCGAGAAGCGTCCGATGATTTTTCGCGCGTTGAGCGCCTCGGCCATTCGATAAAATTCCTCCGGGGCAAGCCCAGCTTCCCGTGCGCGGGACAACCACGGCGAGGGCCCAATTTCGCCGGGCGCGAACTCCCGCTTGAGCGCGATCAGGACTTTCCACTCCAGCTCGCTGACTTCCGCCACGTGCACCGGCGCCATCGTGGCCGGCTTCTCTGCCTTGCTTCCGGGCTCGATCGTTTTCCGTCGCACGTGTCCCACCCCCAAAGTGAAAATTCCCTTCGCCGGCATCAACCGGAAATGGTCCGCGCCCAGTTTTTCCGCGAGCAATTCGCCATGATGCTGGAGCGAAAATCCGCGCGGGACTTTCAGCGTGGTCCAGAGTTTGTACTCGGATCCGGGAGTGACGGAGTCGGTGGAACGCAGCACCACGTGGCCGGAAAACGGATCGCGCTGCGACATGTAATCGAAGGCGGCGTCTATTTTTTCTGGCGCGACTTTCCATGCGACCAGCGCACCGTCGGCGAGATTGGTGGCGAGCAGCGTTTGCCTGACCCGCCGGACCGTGCCCGCTTCCAACATCGCCGCGATCCGCGCCATCACTGTTTCCACGGGGACCTCGCAACGCCGTGCGATCTCCTCGAACGGCTCGCGGACAAACCCCTCGATCTTATCCTCGGAAATCGCGAGGATTTTTGCATTGATCGGATCGTTGTGTTCGACGGGGAGCACCTCCAGCTAGATACCCGTCGCGCCTCGCCTTGTCCATCGCAGCGATTTCAATTTTTCTTCCTGTGCCTCGGTCAGCTGCAATCGCGTTTTCCAGCGCTGCTCGCGGAGCGTTATGCCAGTACCGCGGATTTAATTTCCAACAGGTGCACGACCAGCTCACGAGAAGCCATTTCGTCGTGCGCGCGCACCGGACGCAAACAGGCCGCCTCATTAAATCCGTCGCTTGACATCGAAGAGCATCCGCCACACACGCCTAAGACGCTGACCGCTGATCGCGGGTCGGCGTTTACAAGGAAAACAAACGCACCGTGATCAAGGCGATCTTTTTCGACGCAGCGGGCACGCTCATTCATTTGCCTAAGAGCGTGGGGTCCCATTACGCCCTCGTCGCTGAACGCGTCGGACTCGCCTTTGAAGCCGCGGCCCTCGATCGGGCCTTCGCCCTTTGCTGGAAACAAATGCCGGCGCGCCCGGCCATCGAAGGACCGCGGGATGATGACGATGAAGGCTGGTGGCGCGATCTGGTCAATCAGGTCATCGACCACGTTGCGCCCGGCACGCGCGAGCTGGATCGAGATGCCTTCTTCGAAGCGGCCTACTCGCATTTCGCCGAGGCTGGAGTGTGGGATCTTTATCCCGAGGTCATCGAAGTTCTCGAGACATTGCGATCACGCCTCGATCTGGCGGTCATTTCCAATTTCGACGGCCGATTGCGCATGATCTTCGAGCATCTCGGCGTTTCAAAATTTTTCTCGCACGTGTTCCTCTCGAGCGAACTGGGCGCCGACAAACCCGACCCGTTGATTTATGAACGCGCGTTGAAATTGAGCGGCACGGCGCCTAACGAGACCTTGCATGTTGGCGACGATCCCGTCCGCGACTGGCGCGGCGCCGAGTCCGCGGGACTGTCGGTTTTTCGCCTGGAGCGGCCAAAGAATTCGCTGCGCGACCTGCCAGGGGCACTCGGAGAGCGGCGCTACAAACCTTGCAGCGACCCTTGAACTGGTTTACAACGTTCTCCCCTGCGCCGCGCGAGCGCGTCGCGCCAAAGAAAATGAAACGGGTTGGTAGCTCAATGGTAGAGCAGCGCCCTTTTAAGGCGTTGGTTGCGGGTTCGAGTCCCGCCCAACCCAAAAAAACATGAGCTCCCGGGCCCCTCTCTTTTTCCTCTCCACCGGTTGGTTATTCTTCGTTGCAACAACGGTGTTTGCCGCCGGCTCCGACCTCGCCGCGACCGCCACGAACGAACTTGGAATCGATCTTTATCGAAAGCTCGCGACTGGCGACGAGAACCGCTGCCTTTCGCCTTACTCGGTCGAGAACGCGCTGGCCATGACGTTCGCGGGCGCAGACGGCGAGACGCGCGAGGAGATGGCGCGCGTTTTGCATTTTTCGACGAACGACGAAACGCTGCATGGCTCGTTCGGCGCACTCCAGCATCAATTGGAAGACATGGCCGCGAAAAGCGCGAAACAGATCGCGGACTCCGGGAAGAGCGGCGGCCCGCAGCAACCGATCATCATCACGATCGCGAACCGGCTTTTCGCCCAGAAGGGATACGATTTCCGGGAAAAATTCCTCGCGCTGGTGAAGGAACGCTATGGTGCTCCGCTCGAGCCGCTCGATTTCGGCCAGGA
>JBEEHO010000361.1:0-10117 GCA_041167425.1 Verrucomicrobiota bacterium
GCGTCCATAAAGCCTAAAGCGGGGGGCCCTTGAGATTTGGCAGTGCCACTTCACAAATTCATCGTGGTCGAGAAGATCACTACGATCAGGCACTGCCGTAAGGTACCCGATAACGCCGCCAACCGTCTTAACCTTCTCAACCCCGCTCCCGAAACCAAATTCCCTTGAGAAAGCATATTGGAACACTTGGTGTTTTGATCGAGAACGAGGGGGATAAAATAAAAAGTGGACGTGCACATGAAAAAGAAGCCTCCCTGCCGCGTCCTGTCTCAGCTGTCCAGTCTCGCGATTCCGGACCGGATCTTGAACCGTGGAAAATATTAGCTCTGGAGCGTCAATGTTTCGAGATTGGCCGGCGAAGAACTTCCTAACCCGGTTCATCAGGTCACGTCTCGCCGCTCCTACTTGGTTGACAAAACACGGTGGGCCTTGCGTGGCGGCACCCGTCCAGAGTTTGGTCGGGTCTAGCTGCAAGGCGCGAAGGTTTTTTGCCATTCGCATGGTCAATTTGTGGTCTGCCCGGGGCAACGAAATCCAGTCTCTTGAAACTCGATAATCGAACCGATCCGGGCCATTGTCGTGGGTGTGCGTTCGCCGCCGGATTTTTTCGACGACGCGCCCGTCTGCGCGCAAGAAATCTATCCGAAAAGGAATTACGTCGCGATCGTCGATGCGCAGCGCTTCATCTATTAAAGCAGCGCAGCAAAGCTCGTGTTGGTCCCGGATCTCGGCCCAAGTCAGCGAGACCCGGGCGCGTTGCGGTTGCCGCGCTTTATCAGGCGTTGTCACCTTTGGCGGGGCGCTTGGAAAGGCGCAACGATCCGATGTCATGGGTCGCTGATCGTTTAGAGAGCCATTAGCCGCCCCGAAGGAGCCGCAGTATTTCGGTTTTGGCGATGAGTGGCCGGCGAGGGATCGCCGTGCACGATTTAAGTTTGCCACGCTGAATGAGGCGCAGAATCGAATGATAGGAAACGCCGAGTGTTGCGGCCGCTTCCTTCATCGTAAAAGCTAGCCGCTCGCTAGAATCTGCGGTTCGGCCTGGCGAGTTGGTTTCCATCAAATCGTTAGAACAGGATTTCTCGCGCAAATCCTTCGAAAATCTTTGAACAAGCCATCTGGAAGTTGACCTGCAGATCTTTTGCGGAAGTTTTTCGGCGGCGAATCGTTCGCCGACCTCGGGCATGCTTAGCCTGCCTTGACCCCTTGCGATCTGATTCGGGATGACTGGGGCGATCGCTCAGCAAGGCGAGAGATCGGAAAAAACTCCACTTCCCCAAACCGGATACATTATGTCGCATTTGGCCGGGAAAAAAATCGGAAACCGGATAAATTTACCGGTTGAGACCCCATCCGCGCAAGTCCAAGAAAATCTGATACTGCAATCTGATACTGCAGCCTGTTTTTTCAGCAAACATCAGCAAATGTCAGCAATCCAAGACTCGGCGTTTTACCTATGAAAGCGAGCTACAGCGAGTACCAGCAAACGTGAGCAAAATCGCTGATTTGAATTAGAAATCCGATGCTCTATCCGGCTGAGCTATGAGCGCTGGACGGGCGAAAGTAGCCGAAAGATTAGAGCGTGTCATCCCGAGGCTGGCGAAGCGCGCCGAGGGACCTCGCAATCGAACGGGTTGAGTACTTGCGGATGAACAACAGTCCGTTGGCGCAAGTAAATCGACACTACGGCTGTGAGGTCCCTCCCTTTCTGCGCGGCTCGGGATGACACGCTTTTAGCGCGGTCCTGAGATCCTACTCAGAAATCCGGTGCTTCAGCTCCCAGACGCGCAGAGCGGCGAGCAGGAGACTCTTTGTCCGCGTCAGCGTGCCGACGGCGGCCGGCTCACGCACTCCGTTTGCCTGGACAATTTTCCGGGGACGGCCGCGGCGCGCTTTGGTCTTGCCGACGTTGCGCGTTTTCTCACTCAGCGGGAGATGGCCGATGTTGTTCATAATTTCCAGAAAGCACCTTCCGGGCCAGCCTCAGGAGACTGCGGTGATGTGAGCAGTGGAAGACGGAACCGCCCAGTTCTTTTGCGTCAAATCAGTCGTCATCTTTGTCCGTCCCGGGAAATCCCTTGTGCGCATGTCCGTTCTCCGCAAATTTCAAACAGTCATGGCTAATAAGAAACTAGGCTGCCTGAGCATTTTTTTGTTCGTCGCGCTTTGTGCCAGTGTGCTGATCAATTTCATTCTCGTCATCGCGGTCTTTAGCCGTGTCAGCGGGAGCTCGCGCCAGGAAGAACCCACTCCGTATTTCCGGGAGACGATTGTGGAACGCGGCCGCAAAGGCGGTGACGACAAGATCGCGGTCATCACGCTGCGCGGCCTGATCAGTTCCTCGCTTCCTGGGAGCGTGGGTGATTCGATGGTGGACGATATGCGGCTGGCGCTCCAGCAGGCGCGCGACGACGAGCACGTGCGCGCAATCGTGCTCGAGATCGATTCGCCGGGTGGCGAGGTCACGGCCTCGGATGTCATTTACAATTGGGTGGTCAAGACCCGCGCGAGGAAGCCCGTCATCGTTTATATGGATTCGCTGGCCGCGTCCGGCGGCTACTACGTCGCTTGCGGTGGAAAGTATTTAATGGCGAATGAGACGACCATTACCGGCAGCATCGGCGTGATCATCCAAACTTTGAACTACGAGCAACTCTTCAACAAAATCGGCCTGGCCTCCGTTGTTTTCAAAAGCGGCAAGTTCAAGGACATGCTCAACGGCGCCCGGGCCGTCACGCCGGAGGAACGCGAGTACGTCCAGAGCTTCGTGATGAAAACGTATGATAAATTTCTGGGGATCGTGGCGAAGGAGCGCAATGTGCCGGCCGATGTTTTGCGGAATACGGTGGCGGATGGCCGCATTCTTTCGGGCAAGGACGCGCTCGATAACAAATTGATCGACGGCCTGGGCCAGATCGAGGACGCGTACGCAAAAGCGAAGGAACTCGGGAACGCCTCTAATGCGACCATCGTGAAATACGGACCGCCCTTTTCATTTGGCCGCCTTTTCCGCGCTTTCAGCAGCTCGAGCAATTCGAAGATCGAACTGACGCTGCCGAAGCAGCTCGTCCCGCAGTTGGAGACGGGCCGCGCTTATTTTCTGCCGAGCTTCTACGCTCCCTAGGGAAAGCGTCGGACCATGGCGTTCGACGGCGTTGTGCCACTATTCTCTGCCGCGATCTATGTGCTGTTCCTGATCGCGGCCGTCTATATCTACGTCTCCCTTCTCCGGCAAATCCGTGCGCGCGCGGTCGAGCCCGCGGCCGTCCCGATCCGCGATTTTGGTTGGCCCGAGGCGATTCTGGCCGCACTGCTGGCCTGCTGGTTTCTTCTTAATATCCTCGCTTCCCATTCCCACAACGTCACCAGCATGCGTAACCGCGATCTCGTCGCGAGCGCCGTTTTCACCATCGGGCTGTTATTCTTCATTGCCGCCTTCTTGTACTTTCGCGGCCTGAATCTCAGCTCGTTAGGCGGGTTCTCGAAGATTGGATTCGGACGCGCGGTGGCGACCGGGGCGGTCCTGATGCTGGCGGCATACCCGCTGATCCTTCTGGCGGAGGCGGTCACCCAAACTTTTCTGCGCGGTGTCCCGGAGAAGCAGGGCATCGTCGAGCTTTTTACTGCTTCGAGCACACTCGAGCAGCGCATCCTGATCATCCTTCTGGCGGTGACGGTGGCGCCGATCGCCGAGGAGTTTTTCTTTCGCTTTTTCCTCTACGGCGTGATGAAGCGATACTTCGGTTACGGCGTCGGGCTGGTGGTGAACGCGCTTCTTTTCGCAGCCGTGCACGCGCATCTCCCTTCATTCGCGCCGCTCTTCATCCTCGGAATTTGTTTCACGATCGCTTATGAATGGACCGGCTCCATTCTTGTTTCCATGACGATGCATGCGCTCTTTAACGCGCTCGCTCTGACTGCGCTCGCCTTTCCCGAGATCTTTCCCCAATGAAACTGAGAACGCTCGGTGAGGATCGTCTGCTCGCGCAGGTTCTGGCCACGCTTCCGACCAACGACTCGGTGGTGGTGGGCGCGGGCGACGATTGCGCGGTAGTTGAGTTGCCGGGGGAAAACACACTCCACCTGCTCAAGACCGATTGCATTGTGGAAGGAATCCATTTCACGGCGAAGAACCGCCCCGCCTCAGTGGGATGGAAAGCCATGGCGCGGCCACTGAGCGATTTCGCGGCGATGTCCGGCGTGCCGCAATTCGCGCTGGTCACAATCATTGTTCCGTCGGACAAAACGGTGGAGTGGGTGAAGCAGATTTATCGCGGGTTGGAGAAAGCCGCGCGCGCGTTCGGTGTCGCGATCGTGGGCGGCGAGACGAGCAACATCAAAGGCCCGGCTGTGATTTCGATCAGCCTGACCGGTTTTGCCGAAAAGCATCGATGGGTCGGCCGCAGCGGAGGAAAGCCGAACGACGAATTGTTCGTGACTGGCCGGTTGGGGGGATCGCTTCGGGGAAGCCATCTCAAATTCGTGCCGCGCATCGAGGAGTCGCGCTGGTTGACGAAAAACTTCCGCATTCACGCGATGATGGATTTGAGCGACGGACTGGGCGCGGATCTGCCGCGCCTCGCGCGCGCAAGTGGGCTCGGATTCGAGGTGGATGAAGCGGCGTTGCCCTTAAACCGGGGCTGCACAATCAAGCAGGCAATTTCAGATGGGGAGGATTACGAATTGCTCTTCGCGATTTCACCGAAAGATTCGCGCTCGCTGGTGGCCCGTTGGGGCAAACGGTTCCGGAACGTGCCGCTCACTCGGATCGGGTTCTTAAATTCGAAAGCCGAAATCCGAAATTCGAAATGGCACGGCTATGCACATTTCCAATAGCGCGGAAGAGACGATCGCAGTGGGGCGCGGTTACGGGCAGAACGCGCGCCAGGGCGATGTCTTCGCGCTGACCGGAGATCTCGGCGCCGGCAAAACGCAATTCGTGAAAGGCTTCGTCGCCGGTTTGGGCAGCAACGCGGAGGTGACTAGCCCGACCTTTGTCCTGGTGCACGAATATGAGGACGGCCGGCTGCCGGTTTATCACTTCGATTTTTACCGGCTCGATCACAGCGACGCGGTTTTGCGACTCGGCTTCGACGAATACATTTTCGGCGACGGCGTATCGTTGATCGAATGGGCCGACCGTTATCCCGATCTCATTCCAAAGGAAGCGAACTGGTTTTCCTTTGAACTGAACGGCGAAAACGGTCGCGTCATTCGAGAAGGAAAGCCGCAATGAAAATTCTCGCGTTGGAACTTTCCAGCGGGCAGGGCAGCATCGCCTGGCTCGAGGAGGATCGTGATCGATTCGTTCGCGCGTTCGCCAACGATCGAAAGCATTCCGGTTTGTTCTTCGAGAATTTGCAGAGGTGCTCGCGTGAGTTCGGGGCGCCCGACGTGATCGTGGTTGGCCTCGGTCCCGGCTCCTACGCCGGCGCGCGCATCGCGATTGCCACAGCTGTCGGGCTTCGCGCCGCTTCGGCGGCGAAACTGATTGGACTTCCCTCCATTTGCGCGCTCGACCCGGCCGCGCGCGAGTATTGCGTGATCGGCGATGCGAGGCGGCAATCCTTTTTCTTCGCGCGCGTCAGCGATGGGAGACTATTGGAAGGGCCTTCCCTTTATTCCGCCGCGGAGACGGAGAAAAAAATCCTGGAATTCCCAGGGCCGGTTTACGCTTCGACATCGCTGGCGCAATTTCCGCGGGCGCTGCTCGCTTTTCCTTCAGCGCGGCGCCTGGGACAACTCGCCCGCGATCAGATCGGAGAGATTGCCGATACCGGTTTTTTGGAACCGATTTATCTTCGCGAACCGCATATCACCGTGCCGAAAGCATCTCCCGCAATTGCGAACAACCGATGAACTCCGAGACAACGGACCGATGCTGGGCTGAAATCGATCGAAGTGCATTGCGGCACAATGCCGCCGTGGTTCTGAAGAAACTTGGGCCCGACGTGGATCTGCTGGCGGTCGTAAAGGCGAATGCCTACGGGCACGGCATGGTGGGTGTCGCCGAAGCGCTGGTGAACGAAGCGCAGTTGTTCGGTGTCGCCAATTTGGAGGAGGCCACGATTCTGCGCCGGAAAGTTGCGCACCCGATCATTGTTCTCGGTCCTGCTTTGCCCGGGGAAAGAAGCGCCATCGCGGAGGGCGGCTTTATTCCCTCGATTTCCACCCTGGAAGAGGCGCAGACGTTTTCTCACGCCGGGAAGGGTTCGCCCGTTGCCATTAATTTCGTCATCGATACCGGCATGGGCCGGATGGGAGTTCCACAAGCGGAAGCAATCGCGCTTTTCAAAAAAGTCTCTGCGTTGCCGAACATAAAGATCCACAGCCTTTCCACCCACCTTCCCGTTTCGAATGAGGACGCTGATTTCACCCGGACGGAGCTCGGGCATTTTGCCGACCTCGTGAAAAAACTGCGCGCGGAATTTCCCGGCGATTACAAGGCTCACGTCCTGCAAAGCGCGGGCGTGCTCGCGTTCGCGGATCCACCTTTCGACATCGTGCGGACCGGGCTGATGCTCTACGGCATCTCGCCGCTGCCTGATTTCCAAAAACTTCTGCGACCGGTCATGACCTGGAAAACGCGCATCGCTCTCATTCGAGATATGCCGGCGGGACATGGGATCAGTTACGGACGGACCTTCATCACCCCGCGCGAGATGCGCGTGGCCACGCTCTCCGCCGGTTATGCTGATGGTTACCCGAGACATCTTTCGAATCGCGACGCGGCGGTCCTGGTGCGTGGGCAACGCTGCGCGCTTCTCGGCCGCGTCACCATGGATTTGATGATGATCGATGTTTCGCACCTCAGCGACGCGGCCGTGGATGACGAAGTGGTTTTGATGGGGCGCCAGGGCGACCAGGAGATTTCCGTGACCGACCTGGCCGATCGCGCAAACACCATTACGTGGGAAATCACCACGCGGATTGGCAGCCGCGTGCGCCGCGTGTATGTGTGAGCAGCAATGTTCCAGATCATCTTCAACGAGCTGAGCGCGGCGGAAATGGCCGCCCTGCCGAAAACGTTACAGCTCGATCTGCTCGCGGAATTCCAGATTCTTCCCCAGGATCTCGATAATCTGGATAGCAGCCGCTTCGGGGTGATCGAGCGCGAAGGAAAGAAATTGCATCGCTACCGCGCGAAAGATTACCGGATTTATTTTGAGAGACGCGCGGAGGGGATCACGGTCCATCGCGTTCTGCACAAGAACACATTTCGCGACTTCCTTTTCCGCAGCAAACTGCCGATGGCGGAAGACGATCAGCTCGGCAAGGCGCGGGAGTTTTGGAAACTAATCGAACAGGGCGAGCGCACGCAGAAAAAGGCGTGATCGCCGCGCTCGACGCCGACGCCGAGCTGAGGCGGCGCGAGTTTCCGATCTGCGCGCGCAAGGTCTATTGCGCTCACGCGGCGGACGCGCCCTTGCCGCGGCGAGTCGCCGACGCGATGCGAGCGTCGATCGAACGGGCGTCGACCGATGCCCGCCAGTACGATCTGGAGTTGGCCCATATCGCGGAAACGCGCGAGGCGGTATCGCGACTCATCGGTGCGCAACTGGATGAAATTTCTTTTACGGGGCCGACTTCCAGCGGACTGAACACAATCGCGAATGGCCTCGACTGGGCTGATGGCGATGAAGTGGTCTGCTATCTCGATGATTATCCGGCAAACGTTTATCCCTGGCTTGCGCTGGAACGCCGGGGCGTAAAGGCAGTCCTGCTCGAGACTGCGCGGATCGGTGAAATCACCGTGGAAATGGTCGGGCGAGCATTGACGAAACGGACAAAACTCGTGGCCCTGGCGAGCGCAAATTTCTGCAGCGGCTATCGAATCGATCTGGAAGGGATCGGCGCGCTTTGCGCGGAGCGCGGGGTTTTGTTTTCGGTCGATGCCATTCAGACTCTCGGCGCGTTTCCGATCTCGTTGGATCGGATCGATTTCCTCAGCGCCGGCGCGCAGAAATGGATGCTCGGTCCATCGGGCGCGGGAATCCTTTACGTGAAAAAGAGCCGGCGCGATTTATTGCGGCCCGCGACGATTGGCGGCTGGAATGTGCAATCGCCCAACTTTATTGCCCAACGCGAAATCGAATACGCCCCGGGCGGCCAGAAATTCGAACCGGGCGCGTACTATCACTGCGCAATCGCCGGTTTGGGCGCCGCGACCGAGCTTCTTCTGAAAGTGGGGCCGACGCAGATCGCCAGGCGAATTCTCTCTCTAACGCAGACACTGAAGAGGGAAATCACGCCCGCTGGTTTCGAATTCCTCAGTCCCGACGAGGAGAGCAATCGCTCCGGCATTTTGACTTTTCGGCATCCGAAAATCCCGAGCGATCAACTCTTCGAAAAGCTGGTGGAAAACGACGTCGTCGTATCGCTGCGTTTCGATCGCGCGGATCGGAGCTGGCTGCGCGTCAGCCCGCATTTTTATAATACCTTCGACGAAATGGCGAAGATCGCAGACCTGGTTCTGCGTTCCGTTTAGTCGCAGCGAGCGCTGCTACTTCATCAGCAAGACCGAACGGCTGCGCTTGATTTCGCGCGTGATCCGGCGGTGCATGTGGGCCGGCATTCCGGTCACACGCCGGGGCAGGATCTTTCCGCTCTCGGTCACAAATTTCTTCAGCAGATCGGGATTCTTGTAGTCGATCGCTTCAGTGGCGATGTCGATGCGGCGCCGCGGCATGGTGCGGTTGGCGCGGCGGAAAGCAGAACGGCGTTTGGCGGTCTTCGGTTGCATGGCTGGTTACCTGGTTTCGCGATGGAGAGTATGCCGCTTCAGGAAAGGATTGTATTTCTTTTTTTCGAGCCGGTTGGGCGTGCGCGGACTTTTCTTATTCCGGGTACTCATGTAGCGCGAGACCGGCACGCCGAGCGCCTTCGCTTCCGTGCATTCGAGAGTGATGATTTCCTGCGCCATAAACTAATCCTTGCTGTCGTCGGTCTTTGCTTCTTCTTCCTCGCCTTCGGCGCCCTCTTCATCAGTCAAACCAAAGAGCGAGGTAACGGATTGCCGCACCCGGGACGCTTTGTTTTGTTTCTCGAGTTGAGATTGGCATTCCACGGTGAAACGCGCGAACGGGATGGCTTCGAGCCGCGCATGAGAGATGGGCTTGCCCGACATCTCGCAGGTCCCGTAAGTCCCGAGCTCGATGCGCTTGAGGGCCTGGTCGATTTCGTAAAGTGCATCCTGCTCCTGGGAAAGAAGGCTGAGCGCAAAGTCGCGATCGTAAGCGTCGCTCCCGGCATCCGCCTGGTGCATTCCAAAAGCGGAGGCTTCGCTTCCTTCCGCGCGGGAGCGGAGATTATCTTTCGCCACGCCCGCCATGGAATCGACCATCGCGTCGCGCAGCTGGAGCAACTTATCTTTCTGGCCGCGGGTGAACGGATCGAGACGCCGCTCCTTGTGATTCTTTCCCGGTAAAATCGACGACGTGATTTTGCCAGGAGGGGGGCTCTTGCCTGCGCCGTTGGCCTTTGAAACTTTCTGCGGACTCGGTTTCTTGACCGCAACGGGCGACTTCTTCACCGCCTGCTTCTTGGGCGCGCTCGCCGCTTTTTTAGGCGGCTTGGCAGTCTTCGCGCGTGGCTTCGACGCCTTGGGTCGCGAAGCCTTCTTCACCTGCGCTTTTGGTTTTGCAGGTTTCTTTGAAACCTTCTTTTTCGGGGAGCTGGCCATAAATTTTGGTATCGCCCTTGGTTCGCCGGGCGCGAGCGGAGGCTTAATTAAGGGCATTTGCCCGGTGGCGCAAGGGGAGATTTACCCGTGAAAAGCGAGCATTCGCAGGCCGCTCTCGCTGCAATATTTACGAACTCGCGCTGGAATAATGGCGCAGGGCAAAACGCCAGAAGATTCGGGCCAGGCAAAATGCAATCGATCCGGCCAGGACCAGGTGCAACATCAGCCATCCGGGTTGCCCCAGCGATTTGATCAGGAGCCGTGCGGGAATATTCGCCACGATCACCACGGGAATGATCCATCCGAAAATGAAGAGGAAGACTTTTGGAAAAATGTTATCCGGATAACGCGCGATGTGGAGGAAATTGAAATAGCCGTAGACCAGTCCCTGCGCGCGCACGTTCCAGAAGCTGACCGCGGCCAGAGTGAGCATGA
>JBEEHO010000362.1:0-3617 GCA_041167425.1 Verrucomicrobiota bacterium
CTCCGCGGCTCAGGATGACAGGTGTGCTCCGGCGCGCCCCGTCTACTCCAGGAGCTCGCGGATGAACCGCATGCGTTTTCGGATCGTGGGACTGGCATTCAAACCCGCGACCGTTTTTTGCAGCCGGCGACTCCAGTTCGAATTGGCGGCGGTCCCCGGCACATTGAACCGATCTTTGCGCCCGAGAAGGTCCGTGATCATGACGATGGCGATCCATGATTCGCACCGGAAAAGCGCTTCCATCACGCGCGGATAAAAATCCTTTTCAAAATCGGCGCCTTCGCCCAGGAGTGGCGAACCGGCGAATTCGGCGACCTTCGCCAGGTCATGCATGGCTTGCGCCGCAGTGGGGCTCGATTTTTCAAATGCTTCCTCCCAGAGCGCCCGCAATGGTTTGTGGTCGTGAGTCGCGTAGGTGGCGACGGAAACGCGCTGATACTCGTGCCCCGGAATCGAGCGTCCATCGTCGTAATTTTCCCACTGCGGAATTTTGAAAGTCGCCACGCCTAACGAACGCAAACTCGGTCGCACATAGTGCGGCACGGTGCCGAGGTCTTCCCCGACCACTCGCGTGTCTCCCGATTCCTCGAGAACCATCCGCAAATATTCTTCACCTTCGCGCCGGTTTGCTTCGCAGTTTTCCCAGGTGGAATCATCGCGTGCATAAAATTGCGGAATCGCCCCGCCGGTTCGTTCGCGCATTTCATCCCAGGAGAGCGGAAGGAAATCCGGATTGCGTTCGGGTCGCCAGGGAAACGCGTAGATCCGGTAGAAGCCGAGCACGTGATCGATCCGAAAGGCGTGGAAAATCTTTCGCACCCCCCGGACCCGCTGGCGCCACCAGGCCAGATTTCGCGTGCGCATCACGTCCCAGCGGTAAAGCGGAATTCCCCAATTTTGTCCCCACTTCTGGGTAAACTCGTCGTCCTTGAAATACGGCTCGGGCGGCGCCCCGCCGGACCAGTCCAAAGCAAATTCATCCCGGCGCGAATAAACATCGGCGCTGTAGTAATTGACCCCAAACGGGATGTCGCCCATCAAACCCACGCCGCGCTCCTCCGCGTACGATTTAACCGCCATCCACTGCGAGTGCGCGATCCACTGGACGTATCGATAAAAACGGACGCGCTGATCGAATAGGATTTGTTTCTCGCGAGATTGGGCGGCCAGCCACTCGCGCGCCGAGTCCGAGGTGCGATGCGGCTCCTGCCATTGGTCCCACGTTTCCCTGTCTCCATTTTCTTCCATGAGCGCGCGGAAGAACGCGTAATCATCCAGCCACGCCGCCTCGGCTTCGCAAAATGCATCAAAGCCGTTCGCGTGTCCGGCGTGTTTTGAGGCTCGCTGGGAAAAGTTCAGGAAGGATCTTTCCAGAAGCTCGATTTTCAGTTTGCGGACGCGATCATGCTTGACCGCGCCCTTGCGCAGTTTCTCAGGATCGATTTGCGCGATGACCTCGTCGAAATCTGCTTGCGAGAGATCCTCGGGGGATCCAGGCGCGAGATGCAGTGTCGTCGGCTCGAGCGCGACTGAGCTGATCGCGTTGTACGGACTATGATCGCCACCCATTTCATTGATCGGCAAGAGCTGCACGATCTTGAATCCAACCTTCGCCGCCCAATCGATGAACTGGCGCAACGCCTCCAGATCCCCGACACCGAGATCGGTCTCCGTGCGCAAAGCAAAGAGCGGCGCCAGTACCCCCGCGATTTTTTGGTCCGGCGACAGATTCATGACTCTCACTGAATAATCATTCGCGGTGACTGGATCGATGCGTTCGTTCCACCCTTGTCCTTCCGAGCGGATTTTTTGAGCATGCAAAACGCAGTCGAGGAGTCTCTCGCTGTCAGCGTTGGGAGAACAGCAGGAGATGCTTCGGCTTCGCTCAGCATGACAAGAGAATCCCAAAGGGCCTCGAGCTAACTCCGCCGCACCTGCCAGTCCTCGACCAATTGCGTCGGGATCTCTTTCAGGAAACGCGAGGGCCGCTGGAACATGTCGCCGTAACCCGCGTTCAGGCGCATGTGCGGATAAGTCAGGTAAAGCTCATCGCGCGCGCGTGTGATCGCGACGTAAAACAGCCGGCGTTCCTCCTCGATGGCGTCGCGCGATTCCAATGAGCGGGTGCTCGGAAACATTCCGTCCGTCAGCCAGATGACAAAGACCGCGTGATATTCGAGCCCTTTCGCCTGGTGCACCGAGGAGAGGTTGACCGCCTCGTTGTCCGCTGTTTGATCCAGCGCCGGCTCCGCATCGATGTTGCTGATCAATGCCAGCTGCGAAAGAAATTCATGCACATCCTTGAACTGGCGCGCGAAGGCCGCGAGCTGGTTCAGATCTTCCCGGCGCAGCTCGTAGTTGGTGAAATTCGCTTTCGCGTAATCGTCGTAAACCGCTTCCACGATCGACGTGATCATTTCCGACGGCGGATTCGGCTGCCCGCCTGGCGCAATCTCATCGAGCGTGTGCGCGAGCTGTTCCCACGATTTTTTTGACTTCGCGCCGACGGCCATGGCCAGGAGCCGCTCGCTCCACGACGTCACTTCGCCGTGCTCGTTCAATTTACTTTCCCACGCGCGCCAAAGATTATCCGCGCTTTTCCCACCGATGCCCGGCAGCAGTTTCACCATTCGCTTGAAGGCAACCTCGTCGCGCGGATTTGCGATGAAACGAATGAACGACGTCACATCCTTCACATGGGCCTGCTCGAAAAATCGAACGCCGCTCGTGATCACGTACGGAATCCCGCGCCGGGAAAGTTCGAGCTGCAATTCGATGGCGTGATAATGCGCACGATACAAAACCGCGATGTCACTCAGCTCGATGCCTTCATCGCGCAATTCCAATATCCGCTGGGCCACGAACTGCGCCTGCTCGCTCCCGTCATTCAATCCCACCACGGCCGGTCTGACTGAGTTGGTCGGCCGGGTCGCGCTCAATTGCTTGCGGAACTGCTGCACATTCGCGGCAATCGCCGCGTTCGCGACGCGGAGAATATCCGGCACACTCCGGTAGTTCATCTCGATTTTGAATACCTGCGCGTCCGGATAACGCTGCGGGAATGCGAGGATATTTTTGAAATTCGCGCCCCGCCACGAATAGATCGACTGCGCGTCGTCGCCCACCACCATGACGTTTCGATGCTCCGATGCCAGGGTGTCGATGAAGTCCGCCTGGATTTTGTTCGTGTCCTGGTATTCATCGACCAGGATGAATTGGAATTGGCGCCGGTAAAATGCCGCGATCTCCTCATGCTCTTTCAGCATGCGGAGCGTTTTCTCGAGGAGATCGTCGAAGTCCATCGAGTTCGTCGACTTCTTCTTCTTCTCGTAACGCGCGTGCACGTCTTTGATCTGATCGAGCAGTGGCAGGAAATACGGAAATTTTTCCGCGAGTAATCCGTCAATGGGCGTCTCGGTGTTAACGACGAAGCTGAAAATTTCCGCGAGCACGTCACCTTTCGGGAATCGGATTTCCTTCGGGTTGATTCCCGCCGCGGCGACCACGGTATCGATGAGGTCTTTTTGATCTTCGCGATCCATGATCGTGAAGCTGCTCGTGTAGCCGAGGGCGCTGCCGTGCCGGCGCAGCATCCGATTACCGATCGAATGAAACGT
>JBEEHO010000363.1:0-2522 GCA_041167425.1 Verrucomicrobiota bacterium
ATCCGGCAATGGGTTCGATGCTGATGAACATGGCGGCGAACATGCTCGGACTGGGGAATTCCGCGACTCCCCTCGGATTGCGCGCGATGCACGATCTCGAAACGCTCAATCCGCGCCCCGGCGTCGCGTCCAATGCGATGTGCACTTTCCTCGCCATCAACACGGCTTCGGTCCAGTTGATCCCAGCGACCGCGATCGCGCTCTTGGCGGCCGCCGGATCGAAGCGGCCGACCGCGATCGTCGGGACGGCGCTTCTCGCGACCTTGTGCGCGGCCACCGTCGCAATCACGGCCGCGAAGATCCTGGAAAAGCTGCCGTTCTTTCGCTTGCGCGACGCGCAAGTCCGGAAGAGCGAAATCCCAACTGAGCTGGCGCTCCAACCAAGGGGCTTGGCGGGAGCCTCACCCTCGCCGCAACCAGCAACCGCTGTCAGCGACATTTTCCAGACTGAAGATTTGCCGCCCAAGACGAAACCGCCAGTCTGGACTTCCGCGCTTCTGGTGGTGCTCGCGGTTTTTTTCGTCGCGCTTTTCGTGCGCATGGTCTTTCCCGCATTCTTCAATCTTCCCGCCGATCCGAACACCGCGGCCCAGGGCGTCTTCGTGCGGAGCGTGAACGCGCTCTCCATTCTCGCAATCCCGTTTCTGCTAAGCTTCTTTCCCGTCTACGCAGCCATGCGCGGGGTTAAGGTTTACGAGGAATTCGTCGAGGGAGCGAAAGAAGGGTTCGGCGTCATCCTGAAAATCATTCCGTTCTTGGTCACGATGCTGGTGGCGATCAGCATGTTTAAAGGCGCGGGCGGGATCGATCTTCTCACGCGCCTGCTGACGCCGGTTTTATCGCCGCTTCATTTCCCGACGGATTTGCTTCCGCTCGCGCTGATGCGGCCGTTAAGCGGAAGTGCAACCCTCGCGATCCTGACCGACATTATCCATCGGCTCGGGCCGGATAATATCGTGAGCCTGATGGCCGCGACAATTTACGGCAGCACGGAAACGACGTTTTATGTGGCGGCAGTTTACTTCGGATCGGTTAGTGTAAAACAGACGCGGCACGCTATCCCAGCTGGTTTGTTAGGTGATTTGGCCGGGGTGGTGGCGTCGGTTATTGTCTGCCGCGCCGTTTTTTAGATTTTTACCTCGCCAGCCGCCTAACCGATTTCCTATCGTCCGCCTTTCACATGATTCAACGCGACTATCTCATCATCGGAGGCGGCATTGGAGGGGGAAGCGCCTGCGAAAGCATCCGGAAATACGACAAAAGGGGAAGCGTCACTCTCGTCGGTGCGGAGACCTACCACCCTTATAAGCGTTGGATGCTTTCGAAGACTTTTCTTCGCGACAAGACGCCGCCTTTGAAAAAGTTGCCGCATCAGGACCCGAAATGGTACGACTCGCATAAAATCGAAACGCGACTCGCGGCCATGGTCACGCAGGTCAATATCGACCGGCGGCTCGCCGTGCTCGGAAATGGCGAGACGATCGAGTTCAACAAAGCCTGTCTCGCGATGGGAAGCCGGCCGGTGCGTCCGCCGGTGGCGGGCGTCGGCTTGGGCAATGTCATTTATCTTCGGACGATTCGTGACGCGCTCGCCTTGCGCGAAATGGCGTCCCTGGAAAAAACGATCGTCGTGGTGGGTGGCGGATTGCTCGCATGCGAAGCGGCGGCCAGTTTGCGGCAGCTGAAATTCAAAGTCAGCATGATGCATCGCAACGCCTATCTCCTGAATCGCTATCTCGATCCGGAAACCGGCGCGTGGATCACCGGTTATTTTGAAAAGCACGGAGTGACCCTGCTTCTGGGTGAAAGCCTGAATGGCTTCGAAGGGAAAACCGTCCTGCGGAATATCCAAACCAAGAGCGGCAATCGTATCGCTGCCGGCGTGGCGGTGGTTGCATGTGGTGCGGAGCCGAATCTCGAGCTGGTGCGGAACACTCCGCTCTCCGGTCCGCACGGCTCGCCCGTAAGCGAATATCTCGAGACGGAAGAAAAAGGAATCTACGCCATCGGCGACCTGGCCTTTTATCCCGACCGGATCATGGGAGGCGTCCGCCGGCAAACCCATTGGGAAAACGCGCGCGAGCAGGGACTCGTAGCCGGCGCAAACATGACCGGGAAGAAGCGGATTCGTTACGAACAAGTTCCCTATTTTTGGACCGAGATGTTCGATCTGAAGATGGATTTCGTCGGTGACTTTAGCCTGCAGCCGACGCGTGTCAGTCTCAAAGGTTCCTACGCAAAAAAGAAATTCGTGGTCCGCTACTATCAGGGCGAAAAGTTGCGTGCGCTGTTGCTTTGCCAAGCCGCGCCGCGCGAAGTGGAATCCGCGAAAACGGAACTACGAAACGCGCTCGGAAAATAGCGCTGCAGTCATTCGGCACTAGAAACCACAATCCCGGCGACGTTGGTCGCTGCCTATAAGTCTGGAATTTCCAACGACGGATTCCGGATGCAAACGAGTTTCCAGTCCCACGGTTTGCTCGATTGCCGCCGCCACTCCAACTCGAAAGGAGCGGATAGCG
>JBEEHO010000364.1:0-15425 GCA_041167425.1 Verrucomicrobiota bacterium
CAACGATGATTTTGAGCGGCCACGGTTTGAGCAGACTCAAGGCAATGCCGCAAAGCGAAAGCAACAGGCCGGCCACCGTCTGGCCAAGGAAAGGCCGGTAGTATTGGAGCGTGCGGCGATAGATCGACATTGGAATTTAAGATTGCGGATTGCCGATTTCAGATCGAACTAACGCGCGGCCTCGTCGCGGGTCACGCTAAGTCTGAAATCGAAATTCGAAAATCTGAAATTCTCTCATGCATCATCTTATTGAAGTCTGGTTCCACTGGGTGCTGAACGGCGGATACGCGGCTGTCTTCTGGCTCATGGCACTCGAGAGCACCATCTTTCCCGTTCCGAGCGAAGTGGTGATCCCGCCGGCAGCGATCGTGGCGGCGACCCAGCAAGGATCTGGAATGTCCCTGATCGGAGTTGTGATCGCAGGCACGCTCGGCTCGTGGTTTGGATCCGCCATCATGTATTGGGTGGCGCGCTGGGTGGGGCGCGCGGCGATGCTCCGGTGGGGCCGATTTTTTCTAGTCCCGCCCGCGAAATTTGCGCGCGCTGAAGTCTTCATGCATCGCTACGAAGCCGGAGGGATTTTCTTCGCCCGCTTGCTGCCGGTCCTTCGCCATCTCATTTCCATTCCAGCCGGGATCATTCGTATGAGCTTTCTCAAATTCAGCATCCTCACCCTCGTCGGCGCCGGGCTCTGGTGCAGCGTACTCGCCTGGCTCGGCGGACGAGTGGGCGCGAAACTGACGCCGGCGCAGCTTCAGGATGCAAACGCCATCATCAAAGCCACCAAGTCTGAATCCTTCCCAATTGTCGGCGCCGTTTTGCTGGTTTGCGTCCTTTATTTCCTGGCGATGAAACTCACCGCTCCAAAGGCAACGTCCGGGCCTGCCGCGTGAAAAATTCCGGAGCACGGGTGCCGACGAGTGTTCGAAAACTAAACACGAATGTAAAGGTATCCGCGGCATGCAGTCGCGAATGGTTGCTTCCGCATGGAACTTGCGAGAGGCAATCATCCACTCTGCGCGTGGCACTCATATTGCTTGAATTTGAGCACAACCCTTATGAAACAGACCAACCAAATCCTAAAACCGCGTCAGAAACTATCCTTGGGCGATCTCATCCTGGCGGTGAGCTCCTGCACGAAAAACACCAAGGAAACCGTAGCGGCCGTGGCCGATCTCCTGGGCAGCGGTCAGGTGCGCGTTGAGAGCAACGGACGCTTCACTCGCGCCCGGGTTTGCTAAGCTAAGCGCGGTCTTCCCAGCTTTCAAAAGCGTCGCTTCAGCGGTCGATCCGCGGGAGCGACGTTTTTTTGCGTACAAAACGCTTTCCGTTTCAGTTCGGGCTTTTATCTTCGTCCGGTGATCGATCGATATTCCCGGCCGCCGATGCGTGAGCTCTGGTCGGACAAACGCAAGTTCGAGATCTGGCTCGAAATCGAAACGCTGGCCTGCGAAGCAATGGCGGCGCTCGGTCAGATCCCCGAGGCCGATGCGATCGAGATTCGAAAACGCGCCCGGTTTTCCATCCCGGAGATTGCGGAAATCGAAAAACGCACGAACCACGACGTCATCGCGTTCCTTGAGAACGTCGCTGCTTCGGTTGGCCCAGCCGCCCGCTGGATGCATCAGGGTCTCACCTCTTCCGATGTGCTCGACACGACTCTGGCCGTGCAATTGAACGAAGCGTGCGAAATTCTCGCGGCCGATCTCGCGAATTTGCGGACGACGGTCGCCAGGCAGGCCCGCCGCTTCAAAATGACGCCGATGATCGGCCGCAGCCACGGCATCCACGCCGAGCCGATCACATTTGGGCTCAAGCTCGCCTTGATGTTCGATGAGTTTGGACGCGCCGAAGAAAGATTGGCGCAAACCAGGGAGCGCATTCGCGTGGGCAAACTCAGCGGGGCTGTGGGCACCCACGCGCACCTGGACCCGACGATCGAACGCGCTGTTTGCGAAAAGCTGGGATTGAAGCCGGCGAAAATCTCGACCCAGATCATCCAGCGCGATCGCCATGCGGAATTTTGCACCACGCTGGCCTTGATCGCGTCGAGCATCGATCGATGGGCGACCGAGTTTCGTCATCTCCAACGCACGGAAGTTCTCGAGGTGGAAGAATTTTTCGCCGAAGGGCAAAAAGGCAGTTCAGCCATGCCGCACAAACGGAATCCGATCACGGGGGAACGCTTGAGTGGTCTGGCTCGGGTCCTGCGCGGCAATGCCGTGGTCGCGCTGGAAAACGTCGCGCTCTGGCATGAACGGGACATCAGCCATTCCAGCGCGGAGCGGATTATTCTTCCCGATTCCTGCACTCTGCTCGACTACATGCTCGCGAAACTCACGGAGCTGGTGGAGGGCCTCCAGGTTTACCCGGAGCGGATGCAGCAAAATCTGGAGGCAAGCAAGGGGCTGTATTTCAGCCAGTCCATTCTGCTGGCGTTAACGCGCGCCGGCGCCGAGCGAAAAAACGCTTACGAAGCGGTGCAACGGGCCGCGATGCGCACTTGGAAAGGCGATCAGCCCTTTGCCGCCAATGCGAAGCAGGAGCCGGAAATTAAAGAGCGGCTTTCAGAATCGGAGATCGATGCGCTCTGTTCGCTCGACGTCCACCTGAAACACGTCGATGCGACATTTCGTGCGGTTGGTCTGGAATGAGCCGCCAATCAGGCGGCCGCGGAGTTCAGGACGAATTCGGCGATTCGAGCGGATGAATCGAGCTTCACCTTCACGGTCTCGAATTCCGCGCCGGCCGCGCCGCGCGCTTGTGGATCGAGCGTAATGCGCACTCGGCTGCCTTCGGGTTGCAGCACGAGCTGGGCTACCTCAAAACGATCCGATAATTCGACCGCAGCGACTTTGAAGATCGCGACGAGCTGCATGGTCATGGGCGCAGTGGTTCCGGAGACGAGCTGAATGCAGGCATCTCCATTAACGAGTTCGACCTGGTTGATATCGAAACCGTTGTGCATGCGAATGGAATCGGCGGGACGGCGTGTCGGCACAACCCGCATAGTTTTGATTTGGCCCTGCGGATCCAGCTCCACCATCCCGAGCTCGAAGCCCGGCCCCCAAAAACTTTCCGTGCCCGATGCGGCCAGGAGTTGCGTAAGCGACAACGTGGTTGCCGATGGTTTCGCGCGAATCGTTCCGATCTGGAGGCGCGGGGTGAATTGGACGGAGATCACTTCCATGCCCAAGCCGAGAAGGACGGCCCCGCCCTTTGAGGTCGCGACCTTCGCGCTCGGCGACGGCCGGAGGGCGATCGGCGGCGGCTCAAACAGCGCGGGCTCTGCGGGACGGATGACGACTGGGCCTTTTGTTTCGATGGGCGCAGGTGAGGGGGCTGGAGGTCGCACAAAAACCGGCGCCTCTTTTACTTCGATCGGCGGAGGCGGTGGCGGCGTGATCGGCAATCGAGGAACGGGTGGCGGTTCCGCCTTGATTACCACAACTTTCTTTACCGGTTTTTTGCCGTTCCCATGTCGCGGAGGTTTTGCCTCCTCGGCAGTGACTGGGGATGATTCTTCCGGTGCTGGCAGGGTCGCCTTCTCTTTTTGCGGAGCGGCAGGCAACGGCCCTTTGGCCAGCGTTTCTGTAACGAGAGCCACCAGCGCATCGGACATGAATGGCTTCGCGATCGTGGCGACAACATTGCCGTAGCGTTCCGCGGTGGCCATCATTTCCGCCACGTGTCCCGACATCATCACGATGGGAATACGGGCCGTGGCTTCGTTTCGAAGAAGCCGCTCGCAAACCTGGTCGCCGCGCAAATCGGGCAGGCTGTAATCGAGCAGGACCAGGTCCGGGATCATGACTTCAGCACGACGCGCTCCTTCACCGCCGGTAAACGCGGTAACGATTTGCAGATTCGGATCTGCGATGGAAAGGACGTCCTCCACGAAGATCAAGAGCATTTCCGTATCGTCGATTACAACGATTTTCTTCCCCGTTTTTGCCGGCGCGTGCGCGTGCCTGGCCTCGACAGTCGGGGGCAAAGGAGAAGACGCTGAGGCCGCTGTTCGTAACTCTTCGACTCTGGGTTTCGTCGCGCGCAGAGCGCCGAGAAAATGCTGCTGCCACGGGCCCTGAATGGAACGTGGAGAGTCCACTTCTCTCTCTGCTTCTTTCCCGCGGGGATTCTTCCACCGCATCAATTCATGTAACGCGGCGATTCCGGACAACCCGGAGGCGAGCGCGTGACTAATTTGACCATCGACAAAGTGCACTTCGCCCGTTTGGTGTCCCTCTCCTTCAATCCGCAGCACTGCCGTCATCCCGCTCACCGCTTCCAAGGGAATCAGGTCCCGGAGATTTAGATCGCGCAGAGTGCCGCGTGAATCGCCGGAACGAGCCTCGGTCCACGGGCCCAGAAGCGCCTGCACCGCTGCTCCGAAATCGGCGAGCTCGAAAGGTTTTTCGATAAATTGAATCGCGTTCTTGCCGTAACGTTCCGCGGCAATTGCCGGCGATGTCCCGGATGCAATCGCGAGAACGCGGGCATCCGGATGAGCCGCAGACATCCGGTTCAGGAATTCGATCGCCCTGGCCTGGGGCGGATCGAAATCAATAATGAAGAGCTGGGGGTGCGTTTCCGCGGCGACCGCCTCCGCCTCGCTGATGGATTCGACCACGCGCGTGCGGTGGGCCGGCGCGAATTTCTTCAAAGCGGACGAAATCGCCGAGGCGAGCGCGTCGTACTCTTCGATGAGAAGAACGCTAGGCGCTGTCCCGGCAGGAGATTCGAGGGATGCAGGCACGGCGGTGGCGACTGGGAAACGCGAGGATAGAAGGAGCGTTGCGCATGTCAAAGCAAAGCAATTGCAAGTTGCGTGCCCCGGGGTGTTCCTAACGAGTGGCTGGCGCCGTTATTCGAAGCGCAGAGCGTCGATCGGATCCAGTTTCGCCGCGCGATAGGCGGGATAAAATCCAAAGCCGATCCCGATGGCCGAGCAAACCACGAGACCCGCGATTGCCCATCCAAAGGGGAAGATCAAATCGGCTTTCAGCCACAACGCGAGCAAGTCCCCACCGACGACCCCGAGAATAATTCCGAGAATCCCGCCGGCCTCGGAAATAAAAACCGCCTCCGTCAGGAATTGGCGCAGAATATCGCGGCTTCGGGCCCCGATCGATTTGCGAATGCCAATCTCTTTCGTGCGCTCCGTGACGCTGACGAGCATGATGTTCATGATGCCGATCCCGGCGGCCACCAGCGCGATGAGGCTGATAACAAAAGCCCCAATCCGCACGATGCCGGCGATCGAGGTAAACGCGCTTTTGAGCGAGTCGTTCGAGTAAACGTCGAAATCATTGTCCTGCTCCGCGCGCAAACCGCGCGCAATGCGCATGGCGCCGATCGCATGGTCGAAGGTGCTATTGTAAGTCTCCTGCGAAAATGACTGCGTGGCGATGTTCACCGTGCGATTGGCTTCGCCGAAATTTTCAAAAAACCGCGTGATTGGCATCACGCAGATATCGTCCTGGCTTTGACCGAACGCCGTCCCTTTTTCCTCCAGGCCGCCGATGACCGTGAAAGTGTGGCCATTTAATTTCAGCACTTTTCCGATCGGCGTTTCATGGGGAAAGAGCTTTTTTTCAATGCTCTTGCCGATGACGAGGACATTGCGGGCCAGCGCGACGTCTTCATCGTTGATATTGCGTCCGTAGGCCAGCGTGTAGGAGTTGGCCGTGAGGAAACTTCGGTTCGAGCCGGCGACGGTGAGACTCGGCGTGGTCTTAAGCCCGTTATAAACTGCCTGCCCTTTGAAATCGAAACTCTTCAGGCAAATCTCACGCGCCCGGCCTTCCATTAACTGGTAATAACGCAGTCCCTGCCGGTAGGTGATGTTGTGGCGGTTCTCGTATTTCTTCCGCATGTTGCCGCCGGCATTGACGTTGGCGGGATACTTCGCGAATTGAAAAATGTTCGCGCCGAGGAAACTGATGCCGCTTTCAATCGAAGCCTGGAGCGCGCCGATCGCGGTCATGACCGAGATGACGGAGAAAACGCCGATGGTGATTCCAGTCATGGTCAAAGCGGAACGAAGTTTGTTCGCACCGAGCGAGGTCAGCGCCATGATAATGATTTCGCGAAATCTCATGAGCGAAAAATTATCGCGGAGGACGCGGAGAGCGCAGAGATTTCAAAAAGAGATATTCTCCTTGGAGGACTAGGACGTGTCCCTCTCCTACGTGCGGGCTCCGCGAGCTGTGTGGTAAATTCATTCATACCTTAAGGCCGTAACCGGATCCAGCCGTGAGGCCGACCACGCGGGAGCGAACCCGGAGACCAAACCGGTCAGGACCGAGACGATCATGCTGGTTACGACCAGACCGAGTGAAAATTGGATCGGGAACGACGGCAAAGCCGACCTCATCGCCACGCAAACAAGATAAGCAAAGGTCAACCCGATCACGCCGCCGAGGAGACAAAGCGAGGTCGATTCGATCAAGAACTGGAGCAGAATCGTGCGACGCCGCGCTCCGAGCGCCTTGCGAGTTCCAATTTCTTTCGTGCGCTCCTTCACGCTGACGAAAGTGATGTTCATGATCCCGATGGCGCCGACAAACAAGGACAGACCGGTGATGAACAAGCCCGCGATGGCGATCGAGTTCTTGACTGGATCCAGTGTGCTTTTGAAGGCCTGCTGTTCGTTCAGGGCAAAATCGTTGTCCTTCTCCGCGGGGAGGCCGCGGATGCGCCGCATGTAGCCGATCAACTCGTCCTTCGCTTCGGCCATCTTCGTCTTGTCCTTCACCTTGACCCGCAGCTGTGATTCGCTTTTCGCGGTGAAATATCTCTTAAAAGCGGGCAGGGGAATGGCCACCATCGAATCCCAGCTGAACAAGCCGAGGAAAGTTCCCTGCCGGACATTGACGCCGATGACTTTGAACGGCTGGCCATTGATCAGAACCTGTTTGTCGATCGGATTGTCCGAAGGAAAAAGTGCGCTGGCTATATCGTACCCGATCACGACGACATTGGCGCCACCGCGTGACTCGACCTCGCTGAAGAAACGGCCTTGCGCGCAATCGACGGTCGAGATCGCCGTGAAATCGGAAGTGGTGCCGAGGATATAGACATTGTTTACTTCGTTCTCGCCGCGCCGCACGGTGCGAAACCAGGTGGCGGCCGGCACCGCCAAAAGCAGATTCGATCTGGAGCTGGCCGCGATCATGCGGTTCAGCGGCTCGGCATACTCTGTCTTTATTTTTTTTCGGCTGCGGAAATTCCACCAGTCATCCCGCCGGAGCCAGGGCTGTTGGTCGACATAGAGCACGTCGTCACCGAGAACGGCCATGCTGTTATCGAACCCGGTTTGAATGCCGCCGATCGCGGTGCCCATCAAAGTAACGGCGACGATGCCGATGATCACTCCGAGCGCGGTCAGCATCGAGCGCGTCATGTTCGAGCGCATTTGCGCCGCGGCGATCTTCCAGCTCTCCGTGATCTCGTAAAGGAACCGTTTCATTCAGAGAACGAAATCGACACTAGGTAAACGCGAGCGACGGGACGCTGGACTTCGAAAGCTCATCGCTTTCGATCAAGCCATCGCGCAAGTACACGGTGCGGCGCGCGTGGCGCGCGATATCCGCTTCGTGGGTGACGAGAATGATCGTGTTGCCCGCCTGGTACAAATTCTCGAGCAATGCCATGATTTCCTCGCCGGTTTTAGAGTCCAGATTGCCAGTGGGCTCGTCCGCCAGAATGATCGACGGATTGTTGACCAGAGCGCGCGCGATGGCGACGCGCTGACGCTGCCCGCCGGACAACTCGTTAGGTTTGTGATGCATTCGTTCGCCCAGCCCCACGTCCCGCAAAGTCTGCGCAGCCCGCTCTTCGCGCGTTTCCGGATCGATCCCCGCGTAAATCAAAGGCAACTCAACATTGCGCAGGCTGGTGGAGCGGGGCAGGAGATTGAATGTCTGGAAAACGAAGCCGATCTCTCGGTTCCGGATCGCGGCCAGCTCGTCGTCATCCATCACGGAAACGTCCTTGCCGTTGAATTCGTAGCGCCCGGAGCTCGGGGTATCGAGGCAGCCGAGCATGTTCATCAGCGTCGACTTGCCGCTGCCGCTCGGGCCCATGATGGCGAGATATTCGTTGCGATGAATCTGGAGGGTCACACCTCGCAGCGCATGGACGGTTTCCTCGCCCATAACGTAATGCTTGGTGATGTTTTCGATATCGATGACGATCGGGCCGACCGGTCGCATCGTCTCCGTGTTCAGCATATTCGTCGATGTTCAGCCGGTGGAACCGGACGCGCGCAGTTCACCTACTTCGTCGTTTCCTTGTCGATGGTGACCTTCGCTCCGTCTTTCAGTTTTCGGCTGATGGCGCTGTAGCTCCCGGAAATCACTTCGTCGCCGACATTGATTCCCGTCTTGATCTCCATGGAAGTATCATCCGCAATCCCGGTGGTCACTTTCACCATTTGCGCCTTGTCGCCTTTTTTGACGAACACGACTTTCGAGAGCTTCTCACGGTCGAGTTTCGCGGCGGATTTTTCCTGACGCTGGTTCGTGACCTCCGCGTTGTTGTCGGCTTGGTCGCGTTCCGCGATTTTTTGCTTTCGCTTCTCGATTTCCTCCGGGCTGAGGTTGCTGTCTCCCGTGCGAATGGTCACGCTTTGCATCGGTACGGCGACAACTTCCTTGACCATGTTGGTCTCGACATCGGCCGTGCAACTCAAGCTGGGCCGAAGCGCCACGTCATGATCCTCGATGCGAATCTTTACCTCGAAGTTCGTGACCTCTTCCTGGGTCCCGGCAGCGGTGGTCTTACCCGTGTTGGCGATTTGCTGCACCGTGCCCTTGAACTTGCGTTCAGTATACGCGTCGATCGTGATCGTCGCCTTCTGGCCGGTCTTCACGTTGACCACGTCATTTTCATTCACGTCGATGCGCGCTTCCATGTGGCTCAGGTCGGCCACCCGCATGACTTCCGTTCCGGCGAACTGGTTCGTCGCGACGACGCGTTCGCCCAGTTTGCTGTTGAGGACAGTGATTGTGCCATCGATCGGCGAGTAAATAGTTGTCTTCGCCAGTTGATCGCGGGCCTGACTCGAGCCCGCTTGCGCGCGTTCAATTTCGTGTTGTGAGCTTTCGAAAGTGGATCTGGCCACGTCCCGCGCCGTCTGTGCGACGGAAAATTCCGACTCGGAAATCATCTTCTTCGCGAACAAATCCTGGGCCCGTTTCAAATCGAGTTCCGTTTTGGCGAGAGTCGCCTTCTGCTGCAAATTGATCGCTCTCGCGGCGCTGATCGCGGCTTCCTGTTGCTCCAGCTGGGCCTTGTATGAATCGGGCTTGATCTTCAGGAGCAGGTCGCCCTTTTTCACCGTCATTCCATCTTCAACGGGCAATTCAATGATTTCTCCGGCGACTTCGGGCGAAATCTTTACTTCGACCTCCGGCTGAACCTTCCCGGTGGCTGAAACTGATTGCACGATTGTTTTGCGGACGGCTTTCTCGGTCGTCACGGGGATCGGCTTTTCTCGTTTGCCCAGGATGGTCGAAACGACGATCCAGAGAACGATGAGGCCGATCGAACCGAAGATGATATACCTTCGTCGGCGGGAACGCCGCTTCTTGGGCGGCGCGGCAGTAGGAGTGGCGGCCTGGTGCATTTGTTGGGGGGCGATTTCTGTTGAGCCGAGAGGGATAATGACTTTTTGGACCTTTGGAAAGTAAATCTCGTTCAATGGGCGGGGGTTTACTAATGCAGGAACCGTGCGAGGCAATCGACGCCTCCGGGGATGCTCATATATATTAGGATGCGGCCCGGGCAACCAGTAGATTCAATATTCTTAGTCTGACCCTGGATTTGTGAAAGGCGCCGTTGTGCGCAACCCAATGCGCTCAATCGCCCAAGTGGCATGTTCCGCGATCAGAGGTTCAGGATCCTGGGCAGCCCGTTGCAGCGCTGGGAGATCCGTGAGGCTGCCCGTATTTCCCAAAGCAACGCAGACATTTCGGAGGAATCCCCGGCGCTTGATTCGCTTGATCGGAGAGCTCCGGAAAAGGGTGCGAAATTGCACGTCGTCCAAGGCGAGGTAATCACGCAAAGGCATGCCGATCTCCGGCCGGGGCGCGAACGCAGCTTCGCGCGAGATGGCGGCGAAACGATTCCAGGGGCAGGCGTCTAGACAATCGTCGCAGCCGTAAATGCGGTTCCCGATCAAGGGACGTAACTCGAGCGGGATCGAGCCCTTAAGTTCAATCGTTAGGTAAGAAATGCAACGGCGCGCATCCAGCCGATGAGCTTCCGTGATCGCGCCCGTCGGGCACGCCGTGATACAGCGGGTGCAGGTCCCGCAGCGAGCGGGTTGAGGCTGGTCGAAAGGTAATTCCAGGGTGGTCAGAATTTCGCCGAGAAAAAACCATGTGCCGAGCTTTGGATCGATCAACATGGTGCTCTTCCCGTGCCACCCCACTCCGGCTTCCGCCGCGTAATCACGTTCCAGGATTGGACCCGTATCGACGTAACACTTTTGCCTGCCGCCACGCCCAACGAGGAACGCGCTCAATTGCTCCAGCTTCGTCAGCATGATCTCGTGGTAGTCGTCGCCCCACGCATAGCGGGCGATTTTTCCGGGAGTCGCGCCTGCCACCTTGGGAATCGATTCTCCCTGCCAATAATTCAGCGCGACGACAACGACCGAACGCGCGCCCGCGAGAACTTGTTGCGGATCGCATCGTTTCTCTTCTCCGCGAGCCAACCACTCCATCTCCCCCGCAGCTCCCTCGCGTAACCACGCCCGAAATTCCTCACCGTGTCGCGACGGCGAAGCCGCGGCAATTCTACAGGAATCGAAACCAAGAGTTCTCGCTCGTGCGACGATTTCGTTCTTCAGATCTGCGCCGGATTCCCGCTCGAAGAGATCCAAGCTTGAAGGGTGCGAAGTCACAGCTTTTCCAGGCTCTTTAGGATGGCCTCGGCCACTTCGTCGTGCGTAAGGCGCGACGTGTCCAATCGAACATCCGCCGCCTCGCGATAAAGTGGCTCACGCACTCGCAACAATTTTACCAGAGTGGCCCGCGGGTTTTCCGTGTGCAGGAGCGGCCGGGTCGCGCGCCGGGAAATTCTGCGGAACAGCGTCTCTTCATCGGCTTCCAGGCTAACGATCTTCCCAAGCCGCTGGAGCAATCGCACGTTCGCCGTCCGCAGCACGATTCCTCCTCCGGTCACGATGATGGCAGTCGCCGCATCGGCCAATTGCTCGAGCGCCTCGGTTTCCGCGTCGCGAAATCTCTCCTCGCCAAAACGCGCGAAAATCTCGGTCACGGGCAAATCAAACCGGGCCGAGACTATTTCATCGGTATCAAAACGCGGAAGCCCCGTTCTCCGTGCCAGCGCTCGGCCGGTCGAAGATTTGCCCGCACCCATAAATCCAATGAGCACGATGGACTGGCCGCTTCGGAGCATGCCGGAGAATAGCGCAAGCCGGTGGCATGGGAACAAAAAGCCCTTTACAACGCGACCGGTTATGGGGAACTGGAGCCATGGCTCAATCAAAATCTTCGACCGCGCTCGTCGCTATCATCATGGGCAGCAAATCGGATTGGGAAACGATGCGGCAGTCAGTGGAAATGCTCGACGAGCTGGGCGTGCCTAACGAAGCCCACGTCTTGTCCGCACATCGCACGCCCGATGCGACCACGGACTTTGCGCGCAAGGCGGCGGACCGCGGGATCCGGGTGATCATCGCCGGCGCGGGCGGCGCCGCGCATTTAGCGGGAGTGATCGCCGGCCATACCTGGCTCCCCGTCCTGGGCGTGCCGATCCAATCGACGCTCAACGGTTTGGACTCTTTGCTGTCCATTGCGCAAATGCCCGGCGGCATTCCCGTCGGAACGCTTGCCATCGGAAAAGCCGGGGCAAAAAACGCGGCGCTGCTCGCCGCGAGCATTATTGGACTCAACGACGGGAAGGTGCGCAAAAAACTCCAGGCATTCCGAAAAAAGCAGACCGACGCGGTACTCGCACAGCGAGTTCCATGACCCAGGTTCTCCCTTCGCGGACGCCGGAGGAGCGGGCCAAGGCCGCGGCGAAGGCCACTGAGTTGCTGCGCGGCGGCGAGATCGTCGGGTTGCCCACGGAAACCGTTTATGGACTCGCAGCCGACGCGCTTAAAAGTGAAGCCGTCACCAAAATCTTCGAGGCGAAGGAACGGCCGCGCTTCGATCCGCTCATTGTTCATCTCCCCGATCGCGCATGGCTCGAACGCGTCGCCCGGATCGATAAGGACTCGCGCGGTTTGGTCGAAAGTTTGCTCGCTCAATTCTGGCCCGGCCCCTTCACCCTCGTCTTGCCGCGGCGTGAAATCGTTCCTGATATCGTCACGGCTGGCCTCGACACGGTCGCGGTTCGATGCAGCGCGCACCCTGTCTTTGCGGAAATCATTAGTGAATTCGGGTCGCCTTTGGCCGCGCCGAGCGCGAACCGATTTGGCCGCGTGAGCCCGACGACCGCGCGGCATGTCCTGGATGAACTTGATGGAAGAATTCCGCTCATTGTGGATGGAGGACCAGCTTTGCATGGAATTGAATCGACCATTGTCGCGATCCGAAATGGCCGATTGGAACTGCTGCGGCGGGGACCGATTACGAGCGAGCAGCTCGAGCCTTTCGGCAAAGTTATTTTCTCGCGCGCGGGAGGGCGCCCGGAAGCGCCGGGCCAGCTCCCATCGCATTACGCTCCGTCGACTGCGCTCGTGCTCACGGACGATCCCGCGTCATTCGTGGTGCCTTCGTCCAAACAATGTGGACTGCTCGCCTGGCGCTCGATGGCTGCAGCAAAGCAATTCGCGGAAATCAGGCAGCTCAGTTCCCGGCAGGATTTGCGGGAGGCCGCCGCTAATCTATTTCGCTATCTGCGCGAATTGGACCGGTTGAATCTCGATCTCATCATCGCCGAAAAATTGCCGGACCACGGTCTCGGCGCGGCCATAAATGACCGCCTTTGCCGGGCAGCAACGTAGCGCAAACGCGTCCTCAACCCTGGTGCGCGAGACAGGCTTGGACGAAAGCCTTGAAGAGCGGATGCGGCTTATTGGGTTTGCTCTGAAATTCCGGATGGTACTGGCAGGCGAGAAAATACGGGTGATCGCGCAGCTCGATCAGCTCCGCGAGCGCTCCGTCCGGCGAAGTTCCCGAGATGGTGAATCCTTTTTCATCCATCTGCTTGCGATACTTCATGTTGAACTCATAGCGATGCCGGTGCCGTTCGAGCACTTCGCCGTTACCGTAAATTTTTTCCGCCACGGTTCCCTTGGCGATCTTCGTTGGCCATGTCCCAAGTCGCATGCTCGCGCCCTTGGTTTTCACGTCGCGCTGCTCGTCGAGGAGGCAGATGACGGGATCCTCTGCGTTTTGATCGAACTCAGTGCTGTTCGCCTTTTCGAGGCCGCAGACATTTCGCGCAAACTCAATCGTCGCCACCTGCATGCCAAGGCAAAGCCCCAGATACGGAACTTTATTTTCCCGGGCGAAACGCGCGGCGCTGATTTTCCCTTCTACCCCGCGCTCGCCGAATCCGCCCGGGATCAAAACCCCGGCCACGTCTTTGAGATGGCCATCCACGCCATCCTGCAGGGATTCGGCATCTATTAATTTAAGATCAATCCCGCAATCCTGGCTCGCCGCCGCGTGGGTGAGCGATTCGTAGATGCTCTTGTACGCGTCCTGCAAGTCGATGTATTTTCCGACAACCGCAATCTTGACCTGCTTCTTGGGGCTAACGACCTGCTCCACGAATTTTCTCCAGTTCGACAGGTTTGGCTTCGGAACTTCGAGGTGAAGCAGCTCGCAAACGAGATCGTCGAGTCCTTCCTCGTTCAGCATCAGCGGCATCTCGTAAATCGTGTGCTTCACATCACGCGCTTCGATCACGCCGCGCGGGGAGACGTTGCAGAACATCGAAAGCTTCTGGCGCAACTCGCCATCGAGCGGGTGTTCCGTGCGGCAAAGCAAGACCTGCGGTTGCAAACCGATCTCGCGTAACTTCGCGATGCTTTGCTGGGTCGGTTTCGTTTTCAGTTCGCCGGCCGCTCTGATGTAGGGAATGAGCGTGACGTGCACGTTCACCACGTTTTGCGCGCCGACCTCGAGAATGAATTGCCGGATCGCTTCCAAAAAGGGCAGCCCTTCGATGTCGCCCGTGGTGCCTCCGATTTCGGTGATGACCACGTCAGCTTTGCTTTCCTCCGCCACTTCGCGAATGCGGTTCTTGATTTCGTCGGTCACGTGCGGAATCACCTGCACGGTTTTGCCGAGGTAATCGCCGCGCCGTTCCTTCAGAATCACGCTTTCGTAGACCTGGCCGCTGGTCAGATTATTGTGCCGGGAAAGAATGCAATTGGTGAAGCGTTCGTAATGACCGAGGTCGAGATCGGTTTCCGCGCCGTCGTTGAGCACATAGACTTCCCCGTGCTGGAACGGATTCATCGTCCCCGGATCGACGTTCAAATAGGGATCGAACTTTTGGAACACGACGCGCAGGCCGCGCAATTCGAGCAGCGTGCCGAGGGAAGCCGCCGCCAGGCCCTTGCCTAACGAGCTCACTACTCCGCCGGTAATAAAAATATATTTCATCGCTGCTTCGATCGCCTGCGGCCGGAGGATCGCTTGCCCTCGGAATTCATCAGCCGCTCCATCATTAGCGCGTCCTCCGGCGTGTCGACGCCGGGCGATCCGCTCTCAGTCATGACGACCTGAATTCTAACTCCATTCTCCAGCGCGCGCAATTGCTCGAGCGATTCCGCGCGCTCGAGCGGTGAAGGTTTCCAACGGACGAAGCGGAGCAGGAGATCGCGCGTGTAGCCGTAAATGCCCTGGTGCCGAAAATATTGGGGCGGCGCCGAGGCGTCGCGCGCAAAAGGAATTGCGCCTCGCGAGAAATAGAGCGCCTGGTTTCTCCCGTTCACGACCACCTTCACCTGATGCGGGGACTCCGCTTCGCGCGGATCGGCAAACGGATGCGCGGCGGTGATCATTTCGAGTTTGCGATCCCGCTGCAAGGCGAGCACCAGCCGATCGATCAGCTTCGGGTCGATCATCGGCTCGTCGCCCTGAATGTTAACGATGTGGCCGAACTGCTTCGCTTTCGCCGCGACTTCGGCGATGCGGTCCGTTCCACTGGAATGATTGGCGGATGTCAGGGCCACTTCCGCCCCCCATCCGAATGCCGCCTCCGCGATGCGGAAGTCATCTGTCGCGACGATGACCTGGTCCAGTTTCTTCGCGCGCCGGCATCGTTCCCAGACGTGCTGGAGCAACGGTTTTCCGGCGATGGCGTGAAGCGGTTTGCCGGGGAAACGCGTTGACCCCCAGCGCGCCGGAATGATGCCGACCGTCTTGCTCATGTCCGTGAAGATGGAATGAAGCGCGTGTCATCCCGAGCCGCGCAGACGGCGAGGGACC
>JBEEHO010000365.1:0-6129 GCA_041167425.1 Verrucomicrobiota bacterium
TCGACGACATCCCGATTAAAAATTTCCAGCCGATCGGCGAGTTCGAACTGCCGGAGTACGAGCTGCAAAAGCTCAGCTTCCCGCCGGTTTTGCAGATGCTCGATTACATCCAGCGCGAAAAGTTCACCGAGATCATTATCAGCACGCCGGGGCCGATGGGCCTCACCGCGTTACTGGCCGCGAAGATGTTGAACCTGCAAACGAGCGGCATTTATCACACCGACATTCCCGAGTACGTCCGCATTTTAACCGAAGACCGTTTCCTCGAAAGCCTGGCCTGGAGTTACATGCACTGGCTTTACGGCCAGGTGGACACCGTCTTCGTCAATTCCGAGCAGTACCGGAAATGCTGGATCGATCGCGGGTTTGCGCCCGAGAAGCTGAAGATCCTCCCGCGCGGGCTCGACACCGATTTGTTCAATCCGACGCGGCGTGATCTCTCTTTCTGGCGCGGCTCCGGAGCGAACAGCAAGGAAGTTCGCCTTCTCTACGTCGGCCGCATCTCGCGCGAAAAGGATCTCGATGTCCTGGCAGCGGCGTATGACAAAGTCCGCGCGGCCGGCCTGCCAGTGAAGTTGTATTTAGTGGGGCTCGGGCCTTATTCCGAGACGTTGGCGGCGGCTTTGCCGGATGCGGTTTTCCTGGGCTACCTCACCGGCGAACCCCTGGCGAAGGCTTACGCCTCCGCGGACATTTTTGTTTTCCCAAGCACGACCGACACTTTCGGTAACGTCATCATTGAAGCGCAAGCCTCCGGCCTTCCGGTCATCGTTTCCGATCTCGGCGGGCCAAAGGAATTGGTCGAGAACGGGGTTAGCGGGCTGGTGACAAAAGCGCACGATGTGGAGGATGTCGCCCGCGCCATTAAATTGCTGGCGGGCGATAAGGAGATGCGAACTCGCATGGGTGAAAAAGCGCGGCAAGGAGTGCTGGATCGGAGCTGGCCGGACGCGTTTCGGAAGTTCTGGCAGACGACCGAACTATAAATTCCATACGATTCAGTTGTTAAGGGGCGTTTAGGGAGCAGGATGCATTAGAATGATGCGAGCGACTGTCTGTGTGTGCCTTTTGCTGATCGGAGCGGCGAGTCCCCTCCTGGCCGACGAAACTATCCGGCAGGCGCAGGAAGAACTGCGCAAACGGAATCTGTATTTCGGAAATGTGGACGGGCAGGAAAACCCTGAATTGTCCGGAGCGCTGAAACGTTATCAAATCCGGAAAGGTTTCGCGGTGACCGGAAGCGTGGATGAGGACACCGCCACTTCGCTGCATATTCGAATCAGCATTGCTTCGACTAGGACCTTGCCGGATGGGCCTGTGCTGCGAAGCGATGCCGCCCGGGAACTGCCGGCACCGCAGCGAGTCGCATTACAACAGGCGGCGGAAGAAAATCCCGATCCGTCCCCCAGTCCAGCTCCTCCGGCTGAATCGCCCGGGCCGGGTCAGGATTTGACGCCGGAGCGCGTGACCAGATTCGTCGATGAGTATCTGCGGGATAGCGAGACGGATGACATAACGGCCCAGGCAAAATATTTCGCCTACCCGGTCCAGTATTTCGACCATGGACCGGTGGACGCACAATTTGTCCAGCGGGACGTGCGGAATTACGTCAAGCGCTGGCCCGACCGGAAATATGTCCTGATCCAGCCGGTGAGCTTTTTTGCCTCGGGAAAAGAGGGCGAGACCATCGTGGAGTTTACCATCTCCTTCGATCTTCGGAGCAAGGCTCGAACGAGCAAGAATACCGCTTCGGGCCGGACCAAAAACTGGTGGACCCTGCGCCTGGAGGGCGATGAATTGAAAATAGTTGCCATTCGCGAGCAACGCTTGCGCGAATAAAGAGATACAGGAGCCGTCTGACGAGGCCGGGCTTATTATTCCGGCGAGGCCGGACGATGCTTCCCACCAGAACGAACATGAGAGTCCAAACCAAGATAACGCTGTTGATCGTCCTCGTTGTCGCGACGTTCATGGCCGGTCTCTGGGGTTTTCGGGCGTACGATACGTCGAAGTTTCGCCGCATCACGCAGGACCGCGTGAACGAGCGCAACAGCGCCTTCGATGCTTTTCTCGAGAAGGATGGCGAGCCGCTCAAGACGCTGGCGGATTATGACACCAACTGGGACCCGATGGTGCAGGCGATCGAGAAGAACAATCAGGGCTGGTTCCAGGACAACGTGAATGGTTCCACGCTGGCTGCTTATAAAGCCAACGCTGTCTGGATCTATGGCCCCGATGCCACGCCCCGTTATTCGACCAGCAGCACCGGAGAGCAGCCTCCTCCCCTCCCGATTCCCCGTGAAGCTTTCGACCAGCTTTTTACCAAAGAGCCGTTCGCCCATTTTTTTGTGCAGGTCGGCGAGGACATCATGGAAATTCGCGGCGCGACGGTTTTCGGCTCAAAGGAATTTGCGCGCCAGTCTCCGAGTCACGGTTTTTTCTTCGTCGGCCGGTTGTGGAACAAGCCCGCGCTGGCAGAAATGTCGCTCTTCTCGAGCACGAAACTTAGTCTGGTTCCGGCCGGCGACCGCGGATCGAAAATCCGAAGCGACGAGGAGAATGGGTTGATCGTCTTTTCACGGCCCTTAAACGGCTGGGATGGAAAGCCTCTCGCGCAACTTATCGTCCGCAACGAGATGCCCGCGATCGAGCAGCTGAATCGCTCGAGTGAACGTTTGATCCTCCTCGTTTTCCTTTTTGCTCTTGTGCTCCTGCTTTTGATTTACACCTCGCTGGTGCGCTGGGTCAGCCAGCCACTCAGGTTGATCATGGCCAGTCTGAAGCGAAACGATACGAAGCCGATCGAATCGATATCGCAGGATGGCTCGGAGTTCGGCGAGCTCGCGCGAACGACGCGGAAATTCTTCGAGCAGCGCGATAATCTTATTCGCGAAATGGAAGAGCGCAGGGTGACGGAGGAAGCCTTGCGCAAGAGCGAAGAGGAACTGCGGCATTCGCAAAAAATGGAGGCGGTCGGCCGCCTTGCCGGCGGGGTCGCGCACGATTTCAACAATCTGCTCACGGCCATCATCGGTTACGCGGAGCTGATCTCGACGCGAGTGACCAGCAACACTTTGGCGAAGCAAAACGCCGATCTCATTCGCAAGGCGGGCGAACAGGCCGCCGCCCTCACCCGCCAGCTCCTGGCCTTTAGCCGCAAACAAATTCTTCAGCCAAAGGTCATCGATCTGAACGCGCTCGTGGTGGAGATGGAAAAACTTCTCCGGCGCGTGATCGGCGAGCGTTTCGATTTGCAATCTCATCCCGACGCGGAGATTGGGCGCGTGAAAGCCGATCCGAGCCAGATCGAGCAAGTAGTATTGAATCTCGGAGTGAACGCCCGCGACGCCATGCCCACGGGCGGCAAACTGATTATCCGGACTGAGAATGTTCATCTCGACAAAACGAGCGCGCCGCAGGTCGCCGCGTCGCTGGTGCCGGGCGATTACGTAATGCTTTCGGTCACCGACACCGGCGCGGGCATGGATGAGGAAACGAAGTCCCATATCTTCGAGCCGTTTTTCACGACGAAAGGTCCGGGCAAAGGCACGGGGCTGGGTCTGGCGACCGTCTATGGAATCGTGCGGCAAACCGGCGGCGCAATTTCAGTCGAAAGCGCACCCGGCGAAGGCAGCACGTTCCGAATTTATCTTCCGCTGGTGACCGCTCCGGTCGATTTTACGAAAACAATTACGGCGCCGGTGGAGAAGTCGGACAACTTCGAAACGGTGCTGGTAGTCGAGGACGAGGAGATCGTGCGCGAGCTCGTCTGCGATGTCCTGGCCGAACAGGGATACAACGTCATCTGCGCCGCGGATGGAGTGGAGGCAATGAAAGTGGCCGCGAATTTCGACGGCACCATTCATCTCCTGGTCACCGACGTGATCATGCCCCACATGAATGGCCACGAACTGGCCGGAAAACTTTCCAGCATTCGTCCAGAGATGAAAGTGCTCTACGTCTCCGGCTATTCGGATAACGACATCGGGGACCACGGCGTGCTCGATCCGCGCTTCGAACTTCTCCAAAAACCTTTCACGCCGCAGACGCTCGCCCGCAAAATTCGCGACGTGATTCACGAAGGCAAATATGCCTACACGTCGCGCGAGTGAATTCCCACGATCTGTCCTGAAGATTTTTCGTCAGATCGCCGCAGGAATATTATTGGGAGTGGCGCTCGGTGGCTCTGCTTGCAGAAGGCCCGCCGCGGAAAACCAGGCGGCGAAGCCGAGGCCATCGAGTGAAACAGAAGCTGCTTCTTCAGCAAAAAAAGAGGACCGAAAGAAACCTTACGAGAGTGAGGGATATGCCGTTTGGTACTCTGTGCCGGTCGACTCGCTGGCGAAGCGCCGGGCCGGAAAAGATGAGCTCACCGCCGCGCACAATCATCTGCCGATTGGGACGATGCTGCGCGTCACCCATCTCGCAAACGGCAAGAGCGTGATCGTGCGCATCACCGACCGCGGCATCACCAGGAGAGGTGTGAGCATCGATCTTTGCAAAGAGGCTGCGGGAAAGCTCGACATGATCAGCGCAGGCAGCGCGCGGGTCCGGATGGAAGAATTGCCGGACGACAAGGACATCGCGGCCGCGCCCGATTCCACCGCGACTGCGGCGCACCCGTGATTCGTTCGAACGTTTAGCGTTAGAGCCGGATCAGGCACGCGGAAACGGCCCTGGCTCTCTCAACCACGGCCTGAGGAGAGGCCGTCTCCATTGTTCGCGTCAAATGGCCAGCGGTGGCGGAATCGGAGGAGGCGCTGTTGGCGCCGCGACTGGGTCGGGAATGACAGGCACCGCCCAGACATCATACTCCGGCCCGAACTGCCGCAGGAAGATCAGCTTGAACGCAAGCAACCAGACGAACGCGGGAAGAAGGACCACCGTGCTGACGTAAGGAATGGCCGCGATACAACAGGTCAGACAGGCCGCGACCATGGCGCAAATGCCAAGCCCGAGAGCGAGCACAATTGAAAACAAGACGAACAGGATAAACGGACCTGGCCGATGCAGAACCAGCCTCGCCACGTCCATGAAAGCTTCGCGCGCAAGGCAACGGCGACGGTACATCACCGGGACCATTAGGTGACTGACCACGCCAAAGAAGATCGCAAAAGAAAGCATGATGAGCGCGAAGAAGACCAATGCGAACACCATCACAGGGCCGTGTGCGGTCGATCCCGTTCCACTCGCAAAGAATCCCAGCGGAAGGAATATCAGCAAAGCAAGCGCGACGATAATCAACAGGGCGAGGAAACCGACCGCGATCGAAAACAGGAAGTAGCTGTTGCCCTCGCGCCGATATTCCCGCCAGGGCACCACGATCGCGCCGCGATTCTTCACCACGCAATCGGTGAAAATAAAACGTCCGCGCGCCGAGATCCACGCGAGAACGAAAATCAAGACTAACGCGACCACCACGCCGACGACGATCAGCGCGATCAGCCACGGCGGTATCGCTTCGGTCCGGGTAAATGAATGATGCGTGGTCGACCGGAAATTCCAGTTGCTGGACCGCCAGCTGAACCCGGGTCCCCACGAACCGCTGATAAACGCCGCGAAGGCAATCACCAGCCACTTCTGAAAATCAAACGGCTGGAAGAGGATTCTCTTCATCAGTTCGCAGGCGGCGCCGAAGGGCGCGAAAATCTCAATCCTCGGTTGGTCCCCGTTCATGTCCGCATTTGAAACCTTCGCGCGACGCTAATCAAGCTCGCGTTCAGCGAAGTAAATCTGTCAGCGATCAAATTCACGAATCTTCGCTACCCCGTCCCGAAGTAGCGATCGCCCGCATCGCCGAGGCCGGGAACGATGTAACCGAATTCGTTCAATTCGGGATCGACTGCCGCCGCCACGATCGGCACATCAGGATGTTCGCGATGCAGTTGATCCACGCCCGGCGGGCAGGCGAGCACGCAAAGAAATTGAATGGAGCGCGCGCCTTGCGCTTTTAAAATCGAGACGGCCGAGCAAGCGCTGTGACCTGTCGCCAGCATCGGATCGAGCAGGAGAACCTGGGCCGCGGCGACGTTGACGGGCACGCGGTCGTAATAGCTCACGGGCCGCAGCGTCTCCGCATCGCGATAAAGCCCGATGTGGCCGACACCCGCATCCGGGGCCACGCGCATA
>JBEEHO010000366.1:0-17157 GCA_041167425.1 Verrucomicrobiota bacterium
AGAAGCTGGCGAATCCGTGGGGGCTGATGGATATGTACGGGAATGTGTTGGAGTGGTGTCGGGACTTTTATGGCCCTTATCCCGGCGGGAGTGTGACTGACCCGCAAGGTCCAGGGTCGGGTTCGAACCTCGTCCTCCGCGGCGGCAGTTGGAGCACCGGCGCGGACTTCTGCCGGTCGGCGCGGCGCCTCGGCTCCATAAACGGCTCCAACGCCAACTACGGTTTCCGGGTTGTCCTGTCCTCAGGTCAGCCGTGAGCCAGCATTACATATGAAACTAGCTTCAAATACAAACCTGCCTTGGCAGCCTGTTCGGCGCGGGATTCTTCTCGTGCTCGCGGTCATTGCGGTCATGAGTCTTTCCTTGCCGGCAACGTACGCGCAGACCGGTCCGACGGGACCTACCGGCCCGACGGGTCCTACTGGTGAAATCGGCAGTAAGGGTCCGAAAGGCGACCCAGGTCGCAGCGGGGCCACTGGCCCTCAAGGACCGCAAGGTGTTACTGGTCCTACTGGTCCGCAGGGGACTTCTGGCGCCACCGGCCCGCAAGGAACTGCTGGCGCTGATGGCGCAACGGGCGCCACAGGTCCTCAAGGTACTGCTGGAACCAACGGTACGAACGGTGCGATGGGAGCTACTGGGCCACAGGGAACTCCAGGGGCGACAGGTCCGCAAGGTGCTGCTGGTACTAATGGCTCAACTGGTGCGACTGGTAATCAAGGCGTTGCTGGTCCAACCGGTGCAACTGGCGATACGGGTCCTCGAGGCGCTGCTGGTCCAACAGGTGCGACCGGTCCTAATGGCGATACAGGTAATCAAGGCGTTGCTGGTCCAACCGGGGCGACTGGCGCTACGGGTAATCAAGGTACTGCTGGAACCAATGGCACAAACGGCGCGACTGGAGCTACTGGAGCTACTGGCCAACAGGGAACCCCTGGTGCTACTGGTCCTCAAGGTACCGCAGGCACGAATGGTGCGACGGGAGCAACCGGCAACACCGGTGCAACTGGCGCTCAAGGCGTTCAAGGTATTGCGGGAGCTAATGGAACTACTGGCGCGACCGGACCAACTGGCGCTCAGGGTAATCAAGGTATTGCTGGTCCAACCGGTGCAACTGGCGCTCAGGGTAACCAAGGCGTTGCCGGTCCAACCGGTGCGACTGGCGCTCAGGGTAATCAAGGCGTTGCTGGACCAACAGGTGCGACCGGACCCACTGGCACTGCGGGAACTAACGGTACGAACGGAACCAATGGAGCGACGGGTGCTACTGGTCCGCAAGGTAATACTGGCGCTAATGGCGCCACAGGTGCCACAGGTGCTCAAGGTACTGCTGGAACCAATGGTACGAACGGCGCGACCGGAGCAACGGGTCCTCAAGGCGCGCAAGGCAACACGGGTGCAACTGGCGCGACCGGTGCGGATGGTTTGGCGGTTAACCCCTTGCAAGTCGCTATCCTCAGATGGACTCCCAATACCACGACCACGTTCAGTGTCGGCAATTATGGGGTCGCCTTTGATGGAGCCAGTATCTGGTTGCCAAACAGTGGCAGCAACACTGTCGCTAAGGTGCGCGCCAGTGACGGCGCCCTTCAAGGCACGTTTAACTGCGGCAATAACCCTAAAGGTATCGCGTTTGACGGAGCCAATATCTGGCTGGTGAGTTTGACTGGTAACACTGTTACCAAATTGCGTGCTAGTGACGGGGCTCTTCAAGGCACGTTCAACACGGGGAGTTTCCCTTGGGACGTCGCCTTTGACGGAGCCAGTATTTGGGTGGCAAATTCAAGCAGTAACACTGTGACCAAGCTACGCGCCAGCGACGGCTCGCTTCAAGGCACCTTCAGCACTGGCATTAGCCCTCGCGGCGTCGCCTTTGATGGAGCCAATATATGGGTGACAAACCTTGGCGATAATACCGTCACGAAGCTGCGCGCCAGTGACGGCGCCCTTCAAGGCACGTTCAGCGTCGGCAGCGGCCCTCTTGGCGTCGCTTTTGATGGAGCCAATATCTGGGTGACAAATTATAATAGTAACACTGTTACCAAGCTGCGCGCCAGCGACGGCTCGCTTCAAGGAACGTTTAGCGTCGGTACCAGCCCTAATGGCCTCGCCTTTGACGGAGCCAATATCTGGGTGGCAAATGAAGGCACTGACAATGTTACCAAGCTGCGGGCCCTTGACGGCGCCCTTCAAGGCACGTTCGGCGTCGGCAGCAACCCTCGGGGCGTCGCTTTTGACGGAGCCAATATCTGGGTGACAAATTACAATAGTAACAGTGTTAATAAACTCTGAGTTACTCCTACGGTACGCACAAGGTAGGGAGCGGGATTGCGTCCACCCGGTCTGTTGCGGCAGACTGGTTTAATGTCTGAAGCGAAGCCCAACGCGCCGCGCGGGAAATCCCTCGCGAGTCTGGGCGGAGCGTTGCTGCTGTTTGCTCTTCTCGCCGCCTACGCAAACCATTTTCACAACAGCTTCCACTTCGACGATGCGCACACGATCGTAAATAACGCGGCCATTCGTGAGCTGCGGAACATCCCGGCTTTCTTTAAGGATGCGGCGACATTTAGCGCGCTTCCCAGCAATCAATCCTATCGGCCACTCGTCTCGACGCTGCTCGCGGTCGATTACCGTCTCGGCGGACTACATCCGTTCTGGTTTCATCTTTCGGTATTTGTGCTCTTTGTCGCGCTGACACTGCTGTTGGCATTTTTCGTTTACCGATTGACCGACAACCTCTCGGTAGCGCTCGGCGCCGCGGCCTTGTACGGGCTGCACCCGGCGAATGCCGACACGGTCAACTACGTCATCGCGTCGTCGGAAGTGATGTCGACGCTCGGTGTGATCGCGTCTTTCGCAGCTTACTTCGCGTTCCCGCAACTGCGCCGCTACTGCCTTTATGTTTTGCCGGCGGCGATCGCGACTCTGGCAAAACCGACCGCCGCGATCTTCCCCGCGCTGTTTGCGATTTATCGTCTTCTTTTCCCGGAGACACAGATCAAGCGTCGCGCCTTCGCCTGGGTCATGGAGGTTATTCCAGGATTCGTGATCTGCGGAGCGATGTTGCTCTTCGTGCAGCGTATGACGCCGGCCGGCTGGGTCGCTGGCGCGACAAGCACGCATGATTACTTCATCACCCAGCCGTACGTGACGCTGCTCTATTTCAAGACGTTCTTCTGGCCGATCGAACTCTCCGCTGACTACGACCTCAGCCCGTTCACAACCACAGACGACCTACGCTTCTGGGCGGGTCTCGCATTCACCGTCTTGACCAGTGCGGCGGCGATCATGTCGGCTGTGTTCAAGAAGACGCGCGTGATTGGATTCGGTTTGCTTTGGTTTTTGATCGCGCTTTTGCCGACGTCACTCTTCCCGCTCGCCGAAGTGATGAACGATCACCGGACATTTCTTCCTTACATCGGCCTGGTCATTGCCATGGCTGGTGTTGCTTCGATGGTTCTTCAACTGCGAGGTAACTACAGCTTACTCGCGAAGATCGCAGCCACAGGCGTCGTGGCGGTTCTGCTTTCGGCCACCGGATATGCGACTTACCAGCGCAACAAAGTTTGGAAAGATGAGGAATCGCTCTGGCGCGACGTGGTGCTCAAGAGTCCACGCAATGGAAGAGGTTTGATGAATTACGGGCTCACCTTAATGGCGAAGGGCGATTACGCCGGCGCGCTTGATTATTTCCATCGCGCCGAACCGCTCGCGCCGCACTATTCCTTGCTCTTGATCAATCTGGCGATTGCGGAGGATGCCACAAAGGAGTCGTCGAAAGCCGAGCAACATTTCAAAGAGGCGCTGCGCCTGGCCCCGTCGTCTCCCGACAGCTACACCTACTATGCGCGCTATCTGCTCTCGCACTTACGCGCCGAGGAAGCGCGCCGGTTTTTGCAAAGCGCGCTGGAGCTCAGTCCAACGGATATCACGGCGCGCGAGCTTCTCACGCGGGCGGATGCTCAGGCACCGAATCAACCGGCGCCGCAAACTCCGGAGTATTACCTCGACCTTAGCCTACAGTTCTACGGCGAAGAGCGTTACCCCGAATCGATCGTGGCCAGCCGGCGCGCGCTCGATCTACGGCCTGGTTACGCCGAAGCATGGAACAACGTCTGTGCCGCCGACAACAAACTGGGCCGATACGATGAAGCGGCCGCCGCGTGCGAGCAGGCGCTGCGGTATAAGCCCGACTTCGAATTGGCAAGGAACAATCTGCAATACGCCCGGCAACGTGCGAACCCTCCCGGCAAATAACAGACACTGACGAGCCAGAAGACTAACGAGATTGTCAGCTATCCTTTGGAGTCGTCTTTCTGGGGCAGAGTAAATTGGAAGGTCGAACCGAGACCTGGCTTGCTTTCGAGCGCCACCCTTCCGCCATGCGCCTCGATGAACGTCTTAACGATGGCGAGACCGAGGCCTAAACCACCTTCACTCGGGGAATCAGTCTCGAGTTCGTCGAATACTTTTTCCAGCCGTTCCTCCGGAATCCCCCTTCCGTTGTCGGTGATCCGGCACTCGACTACACCCTCTGCGCTCAGTTCCTGCGCCTTGATGAGGATCTTCCCGCGCGGCGTGTACTTGATGGCGTTGCCGATCAAGTTTTGAAAGACCCGCCGCAACAAGCTGGCGTCCGCATAAACCACGAGGCGGTGCGGGACTTTGTTAATGAGCTTGGTGCTGCCGGTTCCGGCCACTGGACGAAGATCGTGGATGAGGGACTCGACCAGCGGCCACAATTCAAACTCGCGCCGCTCCAGTTTGACGCCGGTTTCTGTGCGGAGATGAATGTTTTCTTCGATGATCTTGTCGACCAGGTTTTGCAGATGCTTGACGTTGCGGCCCAGGGTTTTTAACATCTGCGCTGAGTCGGCGCGCTCGCTGCGTTCCCGGAAAGTTACTTCCAAAACTCTCGTCGCCAGGGAAATGGCATTGAGTGGAGTCCGGAGATCGTGCGCGACAAAAGCGAGATACTCTTCGCGGCGCCGCTGCACTTCCAGCGCTCGTCCCGTGGCATAGGTTTGCACGGCCATGCCGATCGCCTGGTCGAGGACCCGATTCATAATATGGAAGGGCTCTCCCTGGAGGCTTAAGCCATTCTTCTCGGCGAGATCGTGAAGGCAGCCGCGCAGGATATTGTACTCAGCCACGACTTCTTCGAGATCGAATGCCTCCTGAAGACGCTGCAATCCATGGGCCGGCGGGCTGCTTCCTTCCAGCGCTTCCGGAATTGTGACGCGCGATTGGGATTGAAGCGCCATCGCCAGTTCCTCCAGGAAATGCGGGATGTGATCGTTCAGCGCCGGAGTATCGAGATGCTGCGCGGAAGGCAGTTGTTTTACCTGCTGCCGCCACTGCGAAAGCAAAGCGTCACCCTCCTGCCTGATTAGCTCCGCGAGTTTTTCGAGATTTTTGATAGGTTTTATTATGTGGTTCGCGGCTGGGGTTATCAATGGTCGCCCGCGAGCCAGCCTACTTCGCCAGGGCCGCTTGCGCCGGGGCAAGTCGCGCTTCACCGCTGACCTAGATGATCCGGTAGCCCTGGGAACTTTTGACACCGTCACGCTCACCCTGAATAACGGCTATCCGCCAGCGGCAACCTCACGACCGGTGGCCTCAAGACCCAGCAAGTCAATTAGATGAAAGTATTTCGGAACTTCGTCTCCGCATTCCGTTAGTAACTCATAACCAACCCGCAATACATGATTATGAATACTAAACCTGTTTTAAAAACGACCCACCAGGCGATAGTGCCGCGAGCCCTGCGAAATTGCTTCTTATTCGTGGCGATAGCGCTCGCAGCAGTTGCGCCGATGGCGAACGCGCAATCCAATACGTTTGTCACCGGAATGAACTCGCCGGCGAGCTACACCAGCTACCAGGTCAACGTCGATAGTTTCGGCAATAATATACCTGGTGACGCGGCTAATGAGTCGTCTATCGTCGTCGATCCCAATAATCCGAGTAAAATGGCAATCGCTTTTCGACAGTACCCCGACACCTTCGGAAATAACCGGAAGCCCGGTTACGCTTATACCAGCAACGGCGGCACGTCGTGGACCTTCCCCGGGCTACTCGCGGACACTTTCGGAAGCAACCCCGTGGCAGCATCTGACGACCATGGGAATTTTTTCTATCTCAGCCTGTTTTATGATGGAGCGCAGCAAATGAATAACAACATGTGGCGCTCGCTGGACTCAGGCGCGACCTGGGCGAAAATCGGGAACGCTACCGGTGGATCAAAGCCCTGGTTCACCATCGATAAGACACCCAGTAGCACTGGTTACACATTCCAATATGAATGTTGGAGCCCAGGCAACGGCAGCCTGACGGGAAATCGGCAGTTCAGCCGATCCATGGATGGTGGATTCACGTGGATGGATGCCATCTTGATTCCCAATGCTCCGGAATATGGGACACCGGACGTAGACACCAATGGAAACCTCTTCATCGGCGGGGTGAATACGACCACAAACCAGATGTGGTGCGTGCGCTCCAGCAGTGCGAAGCGCCGGACTGGAACGGTAAAATTCGAGCAAAGTACGGCTCTGAGTCTGGGCGGCAACATTGTGATGCAGCCGGCGATCAATCCTGCTGGCTTTGCCGGACAGGTCTTTCTGGCCGTGGACCGATCGGGCGCAACTACCAATAACAATGTCTACATGCTCGCGAGCGTCCTGCCGACCGGTGCGGCGTCCACCAGCGGAACCGACGTCATGTTCGTCCGAAGCACCGACGCCGGAAGCACCTTTAGCAGTCCGCGCCGGATCAATGACGACCCGGTCAATCCTTCGAAGTGGCACTGGTTCGGCGCGATGTCGGTTGCGCCGAATGGCCGGATCGATGCCGTCTGGCTGGACTCTCGTAATGCGGCGAACAACACCGATTCACAACTCTACTATTCCTACAGCAGGGACGGAGGCAATTCGTGGTCGGCGAATGTCGCGGTGAGTAATCCGTTCAATCCTTTCCTCGGTTATCCGGGTGCGAACAACATCGGCCATTACCTGACCATCGTCTCGGATAACGGTGGCGGCAATGTCGCCTATCCCGCGACGTTCAACGGGGAACAGGACGTCTACTATGTTCGCGTGCTACCCACGCCGATGCCTAACTATTCACTCTCGATCAGTCCATCGACCCAGAGCGTTCCCCGCGGCGGTGGAACCCTTAGCTATACCGTCACGGTGACACCAATGGACGGATTCGTTTCGCCGGTGAGCTTGTCCGTGAGTGGCCTTCCTTCTGGAGCTACTTCGACATTCTCCCCCAACCCGGCGACCTCGGGCGGTTACGCGACGCTGACGGTAACTCTCAGCTCTTCCGCGTCGCAAGGGACCTATCCCTTCACGGTGACCGGGAACGGCGGCTCGCCAGCCATCACGCGCACCGCCAAGGCCACATTGATTAAGACAAAGTAGTGAGTCTCAGTCCGCCGCACGAAAGTTAGTATCTGGGGAGCGCACGTGACACGCGTGCACTCTCCAGACGTGCCCGTCCGCCTTGCGCTTGTAGGCACGCCCCACGGCTTGTCTTACCCGACCTGGGAATTCCTGAAATCGCAGCCCTCGATCCGAGGAGAGAGCGGAAGGGGTAACTGAACGGCTAAACGGTTGGCGGACGGTGATAAATTAATCATCCAAGGTAGAATCGGGAAACGGTCCTTTAAATGAAGCTGGTTCGCGCTACTTCTCAGCTAGCGCCGCCTGCGCCGCGGCGAGGCGCGCAATAGGGACACGGAAAGGACTGCAACTTACGTAATCCAATCCGAGGCGATGGCAAAACTTTACGCTTTCCGGTTCGCCGCCGTGTTCGCCGCAGATTCCGAGCTTGATATCGGGTCGCGTTTTTCGGCCCAGCTCACAAGTGATTTCCATCAGTCGCCCCACGCCTTTTTGATCGATCGAGGCGAAGGGATTGGTCGCCACGATGTCCAATTCCGCGTAGACCGGCAGGAAAGTGCCGGAGTCGTCGCGGCTCATGCCCAATGTCGTTTGGGTGAGATCGTTCGTGCCGAAACTGAAGAACTGGGCGTCCCGCGCGATCTCATCCGCGACCAGCGCGGCGCGGGGAATCTCGATCATGGTGCCGACGAGATAATTGAATTTCGTTTTTTGTTTCTTCGCCACTTCCTCCGCGATCCGATGGACGATCTCAATTTGCAGTTTTAGTTCGCGCGGAAAACCGACCAGCGGAATCATGATCTCGGGCCGGACTTTGATTCCCTTCTTCTGCACCTCCGCGGCCGCTTCAAAAACGGCGCGCGCCTGCATTGCGGAAATCTCGGGATAAACAATCCCGAGGCGGCAGCCGCGATGCCCGAGCATCGGATTGAACTCGTGCAGCTCTCGCACGCGCCGCGCAATATTTTCTGCGTTCACGCCCAGTTTTTTGGCCAGCTCGACTTGCTGGTCGTGATCGTGCGGCAAAAATTCGTGCAGCGGCGGATCGAGGAATCGGATGGTGGCCGGCAATCCCTTGAGCGCCTTGAAGATTCCGGCGAAGTCGCCGCGCTGATAGGGCAATAATTTCGCCAGCGCCTTTGCGCGGTCCTCCTTGTTCTCAGCCAGGATCATTTCGCGCATGGCGTCGATCCGGTCGCCTTCGAAAAACATGTGCTCGGTGCGGCAAAGTCCGATCCCCTGGGCACCAAAGGCCACCGCGTTCTCGACCTGCTCCGGCGTATCGGCGTTCGTGCGCACGTCGAGCTTTCGCAGCCGCTCCACCCAGCTCATCAACTTTTCATATTGCCGATACGTCGCGCTCTTTTTGCCGTCGAGTGATCGGTCCACCAGGACCTGTACGATTTCCGAAGGCGCGGTCGTGACCTCGCCCGCGAAGACTTCGCCCGCAGTCCCGTCGATCGAAATGTAATCGCCCTCTTTCAGGGTGGTGCCGCCGGCCTCGAGCGTTCGTTTGTTGTAATCGATCTCGACGCCGGACGCGCCGCAGACGCACACCTTCCCCATCTGGCGCGCCACCAGCGCCGCATGCGAGGAAACGCCGCCGCGCGCAGTAAGAATCCCTTCCGCTGCAATCATTCCGCGAAGGTCCTCCGGAGAAGTCTCAATTCGGGCCAGCACCACTTTCTCGCCTTTGTCCGCGCGCCGCACCGCTTCTTCCGCGCTGAAAACGACATGTCCCGACGCCGCGCCTGGTCCCGCGGCGAGGCCGCTCGCGATTTTTTTCGCGGCTCGAATCGATTTCCGATCGAAGATCGGCGCGAGCAGATGCGCGAGCGAATCCGCCGGGATCCGCCTGACCGCGTCTTCCTTCGAAATCAATTTCTCCTCGACCATTTCCACCGCGATGCGCACCGCTGCGAGGCCGGTCCGTTTCCCGTTGCGCGTTTGAAGAATGTAAAGCCGGTTGTCTTCAACCGTGAACTCGAGATCCTGCATGTCCTTGAAATGGCTTTCGAGCAGCGCGCGCACTTTCATCAGCTCCTTGTGCGCGGCGGGCATCTCGTTCGCGAGTTGCGCGATTGGGTGAGGGGTGCGAACGCCGGCGACCACGTCTTCGCCCTGCGCGTTGATCAAATACTCGCCGTAGAAAACTTTCTCGCCGCTGGCTGGATCGCGGGTGAAAGCGACGCCGGTCGCACTGGACTCGCCCATATTGCCGAACACCATGGTCTGGACATTAACGGCCGTGCCCCATTCGTACGGAATCCCATACTTCCGGCGGTAAACATTCGCGCGATCGTTGTTCCAGGAACCAAAGACCGCGCCGATCGCTCCCCAAAGCTGCTGCCGGGGATCCTGCGGAAATTGTTTTCCGGTCCGTTCTTTAATCAATTCCTTGAAGCGCCGGACCAGGGTTTGAAGATCTTCGACGCTCAGCTTCGTGTCGGCGAATTGATGGTTGCCGTAGCGCTCGTCCTTCAAATGCTCGATCACGCTTTCGAATGGCTCGTGATCTTCGCCGGGCCGTTTTTGCACGCCCATCACCACGTCGCCGTACATTTGGAGGAAGCGCCGGTAGGAATCCCACGCAAACCGCGCGTTCTTCGATTTCTCGGCGACGATTTCCACGACATCGTCGTTCATCCCGAGGTTGAGGATCGTGTCCATCATTCCGGGCATGGAATCGCGCGCGCCGGAGCGAACGGAAACAAGAAGAGGCCGCTCCTTGTCCCCCAGTTTTTTGCCGACCGATTTTTCGATCCGGGCCAGCGCGGTCTCGACCTGCGCGTCCAACTCGGGCGGATAGGTGCGCTCGTGATCGTAAAAATACGTGCAGACTTCAGTCGTGATCGTGAATCCCGGGGGAACAGGAAGACTGATGCGGGTCATCTCCGCCAGATTCGCGCCCTTGCCGCCGAGGAGCGGCTTCATGTTTCCGGCGCCGTCCGCGCGCCCATCTCCAAAGTAGTAAACAAAGCGGGGCGCCTTGCGTTTTCGGGAACTTGTTCTGGCTTTGACGCGTTTCGGTGAGGTGGATGGAGTGGATTTTTTGATGGCCATGCGAAAAATGAAGGAGCGGCGGAGCTGAACGGACGCAAAGCTAAGTGCCGTCCCCGAGGTGTCAACGCAGCGGGCGTTGAGAGTCCGAACTTAAACCGGCTATGATCGTTCGTTCGTGCCGAGGACCTCGCCGATCGCCGCGGTGAAATCATTCAGTCCCGTGCTCGGCACAATGATCGTATTGCGGCGGCCGTGCGCTTCCTCGGTGATGCGAAGGAATCTTCCGCGCTCGTTTTCGCGGAATTCGAAGTGAAATCGCTTCCGTTCGATCTGAACTTCCTTCGCTTCGAGAATGCTGTCCATTTGAAGAACTCGTGGAGTCTAACGACTTCATTCGCGGAATGGGAAGCACAATCTGCGGGCCTCCGCGCCGCAAGCTCTTTGCCCGGAGTGGCTTCTAGTTACGCCGGGGGCGCTCGCGACGGGAGAGCGCTGAACGCGGCGCCGTTTTTTTGGGCGAGATCTCGTCTGCGATCGCAAAATCGACCTGGCGTTTGAAGACATCGACCCGTGCTACAAGGACGCGCAGCTGATCGCCAACGGAAAATTTTCTTCGCGATTGCCGGCCGATGAATCGCCGTTGCGCCGGATGGAAAACATAGAAGTCGTCCTTCAGTGAAGAGACGTGGACCAGACCGGTGAGAAGCACGTCCGGCAATTCGACGAGCAAACCGTAGTTTCGGATATCGATAATGGCGGCGCGAAATATCTGCGGATCGCGCGTTTCCAGTTGGCGCTGAAAGAACTCGAGCTTCTTCATCTTAACCGAATCCATCTCGGCATCGGCCGCCACCCGTTCCGTGATAGAGATGTGTTCGGCGGTGGAAACCAGCTGGCCCATGTCCGCGCGCGAGCGGCGGGCCTGGTCGCGTTCAGCCAGCGTGCGATGCACAATCAAATCGGCGTAGCGCCGGATCGGGCTGGTGAAATGAGTGTAATTGGTCTTGGCCAGTCCGTAGTGGCCGAGCGGTTGCACCGCGTAGCGCGCGCGCTTCAAACTTTTCAGGAGGCCGATCTTGAGCGCCTGTTCTTCCGGTTTGCCGCGGAGCGAAGCCAGAAGCCGTTGCAGCTCCGCGCGATTCGTCACGTCGCCAACCTTGTAATTGTAGCTCAGGATGAGCTCGCGATACTCCGCCAGTTTCTCGGGGTCGGGATTTTCGTGCACGCGATAGACCGTGGGGATGGACCGGTTTTTCAATTCGCGCGCGACCGCCTCGTTCGCCGCGAGCATGAACTCCTCGACCAGTTGATGTGATTCGTCGTTCTCGATCCGCTCGAGCAGGATTGGCGTCCCTTTCTCGTCGAGGCGCACTTTCACTTCCGGAAAATCCAGGTCGAGCGAGCCCTGTTCGAAACGCTTCTTGCGCAGGAGCGACGCCAGTTCCCAGGCGACATGCAGCCGCTCGCTTAACTGGTCGTTAGGCTTGGCGCCCAGAATGGCGTAGGCCTCGCGATAAGTCAGCCGACGCGCGCTGCGGATGACGGTGCGGGCGAAGCGGCAACTCTTCGTCCGCCCATCTTTAGCGAATTCGATGAAGACAGAATGCGTGAGACGGTTCACTCCGGGCTTCAAACTGCAGACGCCATTGCTCAGGCGCTCCGGCAACATCGGAATGACGCGATCGGGGAGATAAACACTGTTACCGCGCTGGTACGCTTCGCGGTCCAGGGCCGCGCCCGGTTTCACGTAGGCCGCGACATCGGCTATGTGAACACCAAGCCGCCAGCCGCCACCGGAAATTCGTTCGACATTGATCGCGTCATCGAAATCGCGCGCGTCGTCGGGATCGATCGTGACGATGAATTGATCGCGCAAATCCTCGCGGCCTTCGAACATCTCCTCGCCCACCGTCTCTGAAATCTGGTGTGCTTCCTCGAGGACGGTGGCCGGAAATTCCGTCGGAAGGTGATACTTCCGGATGATCGAAAGCATATCCACGCCGGGCGCCGAACTCGGCCCGAGGACTTCGATGATCTGGCCTTCGGGATTGACGTGGCGCGATTCCCACGGCTCGAGACGGACCACCACCTTGTCGCCGCGGGCCGGTCTTGTGGGCAACGGCGGCCGCGGCGGAACCTGCACATAAACGTTGTGGACGATGCGCGGGTCGTCCGGGACGACGTAGAAAAAGTTCTTCGATTGCTCCAAAGTTCCCACCAGCGAATCGTGCGCGCGTTCGAGGATCCGGATGATCCGGCCCTCGGTGCGGCCCGGCCCGCCCTTCGCGCGGGAGTAGCGTTCATCGCGCGTGATCCGCGCCACGACTTTATCGCCGTGCATCGAGGTGCCGGTGTTTTCGGCCGCGATGAAAAGATCCTGTTCGCCCGGCTTTTCACGAGTGAGAAATGCGTAACCCGCCTGATGAACGTGCAACTTGCCCGTGACCAGATCCGCCTCGGAAGGCAGGACGTAGCGATTTTTCCTGATGCGCGCGATCTCTCCGGACTGCTCGAGTTGGCGGAGCATCTCGTTCAATCCCATCCGCACTCCGCTCTTCCGGCCGAGAGCTTTTCCCAGCTCCGCCTGGTCGAGAGGGCGATATTTTGGCGCGCTCAAGAGCCGCAGGATTTGCTGCCGAAGCTGATCGTGTTCTGATTTCACAAGATGTCCGCGCCAGACGCGTGCCGGCGGCGATTCACAATTCGCGCAGACTCTCCGCGCGAAATGGCCGGGAGACGAGCCGAATTTTCTTCGCCTTCGGCGCAATCGAATAAAGCGCGCTCTGTGATAGTCTCACTTGAATGAGTGCGACGCTCTGGCAAATCGCTGACCGCACCATCGATCTCTCACGGCATTCGCTCATCATGGGAGTGCTTAACATCACACCGGATTCGTTCTCGGATGGCGGCGAATTTTTCACGGCGGAGAAGGCCATCGAACATGGCGTACGCATGGCGGGCGAGGGAGCGCAAATTATCGACGTGGGCGGGGAATCCTCGCGCCCCGGGACTGCGGCGATTTCCGCGGAAGAGGAGCTGGCGAGGGTGTTGCCTGTAATCGTGAAATTGCGCGAGAAGACTCCGGCGTTTATTTCGATCGACACGACCAAAGCTGTGGTCGCGCGCGGAGCGGTCGAAGCCGGAGCGACCATCATCAATGACGTGAGCGGCGGTCGCGCCGATCCCGAGATGATGAAGATCGTGGCCGTGACGAAAGCCGCTTACATTATTATGCACATGCAGGGAACGCCCCAAACCATGCAGACGAATCCGCATTACCATGACGTCGTCGCTGAGGTGGCTGATTTTTTTCGACAACAATATCGGCGCGCCCTAGAGTGCGGCATTGATTCCATGGCCATCGCGTTTGATCCGGGAATTGGATTCGGCAAGACCACTGAGCATAATCTCGCGCTGCTCGCCCACCTGCCCCGCCTTCGAATCGACGATCGACCGCTCGTGGTGGGAGTTTCGCGCAAATCTTCTCTGGGCAAGATGATTGGATCCGCCGAGATGAACGATCGTCTGGCCCCGACGATCGCTTTCACGGCCATGCTGCGTGAGCGCGGCGCGAACGTTCTGCGAGTGCATGACGTCAAAGAAAACGCGGCGGCCCTGCGCGTCACGGAACGATTGCTCGAAGCCGCGCCATGACCCAGCAAATCATTCAGCTCTGGCTCGGGCGATGGAGAAGTCTCATCGAGATCATTCTGCTAAGCGTGGGAATTTATTACGGCTACCTTTACTTTCGCGGAACGCGCGGCGCCAAAGTCCTGACCGGGCTGGCGATTGTGTTTTTGACCCTGACCCTGATTTCGCAATTGCTGAACCTCGTAGTCATCGGCTGGATCATCCGCAGCTTTTCGGTTTTCCTGGCTGTGGCCCTCGTGGTGATTTTCCAGCCGGAATTGCGGCGCGGTCTCGCCGAGCTGGGCGGACACCCGATTTTTTCCCTCACCAGCGAAAAACGCGAGACGGTGCACGACATCGCGGAGGCGGTGACCCAGCTCGCGAACAAGCAGTTCGGTGCGCTCATTGCAATTGAGCGCGACACCTCGATCCGCGTTTACGAGGAAACCGGGGTCATCATCGATTCTAATTTTTCGGTCGAGCTTCTTTTGACGCTGTTCCATCCCAAAGCCGCGCTGCACGATGGCGGGGTGATCGTCCGCAACGGGCGCATCGCCGCGGCTGCCTGCATTTTCCCGGTCAGCCAGCGGGAAACGCTCGATCGCAGTCTCGGTCTGCGCCACCGCGCGGGTTTGGGAATTACCGAGGAATCCGATGCGATCGCGGTGGTTGTTTCGGAAGAAACCGGTGGTATTTCGATCTGTCATCGCCGTCGCATCGAGCGCGGTTTCACCCCGGAAACATTCCGCAAACGCATCAGTGAAATTCTCCTCCAAGGCAATTATGAAGAAACTGATCCTGAACAATTGGCGCGCGAAGTTGATCTCCCTGCTACTCGCGACAACCCTCTGGTACCTCATCAAAAAGAACGTAGCGACGACACCATCGCTGTCTGACGGGCTCGAGACGGAACCTGCGGCGACCGAGAAGCGCTGAGGCGCTAACGCAGGAAGCGCGCGAGATTGTCTTCTTCCCAACGCCGCGCGCGCCGGTATCCCGGGAACGCCCGTTCGCGGCGATAGAATTGTTCGGTATGAACGCGACGGCGTCCATCGGCGCCGACTTCATCCGGCACCACGGAGTGCAGCATCTCGTGATAAAGCACGTACTGGAGAAACCAAAGGGGAACGAAAGGCTGATCGAGAAGGGGATTGATCCGGATGACGCGGTCTTCTTCCTGAATGGTGCCGAAAATGAAATATTCTTTCGGACGACGTTTGCGCCGCCGGCCCCAGATCACTTTGTATCCGCGCAAACGTCCGCGAAAATGACGCTCGTTCAGGCGATCGAAAATTGCGCGCAGATCAAAATATTTTCCTTCATGCTGCAAGTTCAGCTGCCGCTGCATCGGCAATTTCGGGTGCGCTATTTTCCGTTTCGTTTTCTTCGCCATGATCCGTTCCCTCGATTGAATAACGCCGACTGAGGAGCAGTTTACCGGGCTTCGTTCGGCATAACAAGTGAAGGCAAAGAATATTTTTGTTTCCTGGTTAAGTAGCTTCGGCAGAAAGGTTTGGAATGTGACGCTCGCACGATTGAGAAAGTATTAAGTTTTGATAAATCCTTTCGCATTATTGCGTCCCTCCAGAGGCAAACAGCCGCGAACCAGCACTCGGCCGCGTTTTGCGCTGCCGTCGTATCCCAAGCGGGAAAAGACGACTGCAAAGCGTCAATTGGTAGTCGGGCTGGGAGTTAATTTAATCAGACCCGTGGAACCGCCCCGGATGATCCCGATTTACGAAAATCCAGAGTGCGCTTATAGTCCGCCGCACTCTTTTTACGACGTGGTCCGGCGCCTGATGAATCAACCATGACTCCATTCCTCCGAAAACTGCTCGGGTTAAACTGGCTGCTGCTCGCCACGATGCTGGCCCTCGCGATTTTTGGAGTCATCGCGATTTATAGCGCTACTTATATGCGCGAAGACTCGGTCTCCGCTGAGTTTTGGCGCAAACAGGCGAACTGGGTCGCGGTCGGATTCGTCGCATTCATGGTCACGAGCCTGATTGATTATCGCTGGATTCGCCTCGGCGCCCTCCCGATGTACGTGGCGGGGATCGTTTTCTTGGTTTTGACCAAATTCATCGGTTCGAAAGTTTATGGAGCGCGCAGCTGGCTTCATCTTGGGCCGATCAACTTCCAGCCCGCTCAACTTGCGGTCGTCGCTGGAATCATGGTGCTCGCTTTATTTCTCAGTCAGTTCCGGGAAATGCATCCCATGCTCCGGTTGCTGCTTTGCAGCGCCATTGTCGGGGCGCCATGTCTTCTCATTTTGATGCAGCCGGATTTGGGAGAATGCATCATCTGGGGTCCGGTTTTGCTGGCCTTGCTCTTCGTCGGCGGCATTCCCATGCGTTATCTTGTTTGCATCCTGCTCCTGGTGGCGACCGCGATACCGATCGCAGCGAATCTGGGTTTAAAGGCCTACCAACAGGAACGACTGACCGCGTTCGTTCATCCGGAGATCGATACCAGAGGCGCCTCCTGGGCGATCAATCAATCGCTCATCGCCATCGGCTCGGGCGGTTGGGCCGGCAAAGGGTTCAAGGCGCCGAACACGCAAATCGAACTCGGTTTTCTTCCCGCTACGGCGGTGCATAACGATTATATTTTCTCGGCCATCGGGGAACAGTGGGGCTTCGTGGGCGGAATGTTTCTGATCGGCGCTTTCGGATTGCTGCTTTTAACTTGTCTCTTCGTCGCCTTTTTTGCTGGAGACCAATTTGGGCTCCTGCTCGTGATCGGAATCACCGCCCTTATTTTCACTCACATTTTTCAGAACGTCGGGATGACCATCTCGATGCTGCCGATCACAGGTGTGCCGTTGCCGCTGATCAGTTACAGCGGCTCCTTCGTGCTCATGATCATGTTCGGCCTGGGAATCGTGAACAGCGTCTGGGTGCATCGGAAGGAAGTCGCGCGCTGAGCCGCGGTGTTTCGAGCGGCGGCGCAGTTTACTTTCGCTCTCTGCCTCCCTAAAATTCGCCGCGTCGCATGGAAACTGATTACAAGGTCAAGCTCGAGATCTTCGAAGGTCCTCTCGATCTTCTTCTTTACCTGATCAAGCGGGACGAGATCGACATTTATGACATTTCGCTCGAGCGAATCACGAAGCAGT
>JBEEHO010000367.1:0-12007 GCA_041167425.1 Verrucomicrobiota bacterium
AGATGCGCCGTGCGGTGGTTCGGATTTTTGAGCAACGCCTGTTGGTAATAACTTTCCCGCGCTTTCAAATCGAAATTTTGCATCGTCCTGACCGCGCCCAAAACGACGAACGGGCCAGCGAGCGAACCATCCAATTCCAGAGCTTTCTGGGCGTGAAGCTCCGCTTTCGGCGCGGCTGTTCCGGGCGGAACCAGCGAATCGAATTCCATCACCATATAAACTTCCGCGAGGCCATCGTGCGCCAAGGCGTAATTCGGTTCCACGCGCAGGGCTGCTTCATAGAATCCGATGGCTTTTTGCAGACCCTCTTCGGTGAACTGATTGCGGTGATACAATCCTTGCAGATAAAGTTGATAGGCCTTGATGTTCTGCGAGGAGCGCGACACGGGTGCTAGTTCGCCGCAGAGCTTTACTTTCAATTCGGTGACGATCTGACAAGTGATGCCGTCCTGAATTGCAAAGATATCAGCCACTTTTTTCTGCTCGGAATCGCTCGCCCACCGCACGCTCCCGTCCCTGGTATTGACCAGCCGAACCTCGACGCGAAGCTGTTCACCGCTCTGCCGCAAACCACCTTCGAGAATCGTTTCCACGTCGAGTTTTTTCCCGATCTCCTGGGGCGGCACTTCCTTGTTTTTGAATTGAAAGACCGAGCTGCGCGAGATGACCTTGAGCGAATCAATGCGCGAAAGTTCGTTGATCAAACTTTCCGTGATGCCGTCGGAAAGATAATCATTGGCCGCGTCGCCGGTTAGATTCTTAAGCGGCAAAATCGCAATCGAATGCCTGGCCGAGACTACTTCGGTCAAGGATATCGGTTCGACGGATTTTACCTGGCGGCGAAGCGCTAAAAAACCAAGAGCCGTAAGGGAGATTAAAAGGCCGGCAACACCAGCGAGAAGAAGTTTGCGATTCTTTAGCGCGAATCGCTTCTCGTTCTCTCGCTCTTCCCCATTGCGCTTTGTTTGCGGTTCCTGGTTTTCTATTTTGTAATTGGTAACTGGTGATTGAGTCGGATTTAACGTGTCCGCCAGGGCAGGCGCTTCTGAGACCGCGCCGATAAAACGAAAACCGCTTCCGCGGCGGGTTTCGATGAAGCGCGGCGATTTCCTCAAATCGTCCAACGCCGTGCGAATGACGCCGACGCATTTTCTCAAAGCATCGTCATAAACCTCGTGGCCGTCCCAAAACCTCTTGAGCAATTCCTCGCGGCTGACTACCCGCTCGCGGTTTTCAATCAGGAAAAGCAAAACATCAAAGGGCCGTTTCGCGAGGTGAACTTCCGCGCCCCCGCGCCGAAGTGTTCGAAGTTCGGCATGGAGATTGAACTCTGCGAAAAGAAAAGCTTTGTCAGCGACCGCTTCCATTTGAGACAAGTCAATTCCGCGAAATTACCCCGTAATTTCCGCTGGCCTTCCAGATTTCGCGGCGCATTTGAGATAGGGTTTGTGTTGCGATGACGCAAAATTATAAACCCTTTTTCGCGCCTAAGTTCAAGCTTTCTTGGGGCCAATCAGGGAAACCACGAAAATGTAAACCTAAGATGGTTGCATTTTTTGCCGTCCTCACCTTTGCCTCCACCACTGTGATGTTGGCGGACGTTTATTATGCCGGCCCCAACACCAAGGATCTTCAGGGCCAATGGCTCAACACCACGACCACTCCTCCGGGCGGGCCGCCGGTCTACGGAACGCCGGGCCCTGGCGATGACGCCGACCTTGGGGGCTACGATATAACCGCGAGCGGTGGAAGCGTGCGCAGTATCTTTGACCTCGGATCCCTAACGGTGACTGGAATGGCGAGCACCGTCGAGGCGAGCCTGTTCACCTTGCGCGGCTCGGGAACGCTTAACGTAGATCACGTCGATCCCAATAACGGCCTCCGCATCGTCGGCGGCCATCTCAAGGCGAGCGGCGCGGCGGACTTCGTCGATGTCAGCGGCGGTGGGGTTGTGACGGCGGCCACTTGCAAGGGCGGCAGCTTCCAAAATGCCAGCTCGTTGACGCTCACGACCCCGGCCGGTCCCGGGTCGGCTAGTTTCTTCAGCGCCAGCTCACTCACCGCCAAGGCCGACCTGGATGATTTCACTTTGACCCTCAATAGCGGCAGCCTAGCCCACGTCTCCGCTTACAGTATTGGGAATGTAGGAAGTGTTTCTATCAACGACCCCGGTTCAGCCCTCACCGTGGACAAGGATTTCCTCATGGCCTCCGGCAACTTCAATATCAGTAGCGGTGGAGCTGCGACCGTCAACGGACAGCTGCGTCTTTCCGGCGGCGTTGTCTCCATTAACGGAGGCGGTTCGAAGCTGACGACAAGGCAGGATTTGCTGATCACCCGGGGCGATTTCCAGATGAACAACGGCGGAATTGGAACGGTGATGGGAGAATTGCAGATGAGCCACGGCCACGTCAGTGTTCGTGACGCCGGTTCGGCCCTTATAGGAGACCGATTTACCATTGGCGGCGATCCTAGTAACGCCGCGGCGATTATGGATGTGGATGCCGCGGGAATGATTATAGAAGGAGGAATCTTACAATCAACGATCGCCAAAAACGGGGTCGTTAATGTGCAGGATGGCCGCACCGGAGTGCATGATAACAACCTGGAGATGGGCTTATTGGTGATCCAGGGAGGCGCGCTCTCCGTCACGAACGGGGGCGCGGTTAGCCTTAGCCAACTTATTATGGACGGCCCGCTCCCAGGGACAGTGGGGGTTTCCGACGGGATATGTCTCGGTCTAACGATTATTGTCCAGGACGGTTCGACTGTGAGTGCCGATGGCGTCAGCTTGTTAGGGGCGACGACTTTGGTCATTCAGACCCACGGCGCGGTCTCTGTTTCGGGGCCCAGGGCGAGCATGAACTTTACCTCGGCGCGAGTCGCTGATGCCGGGAGCAAACTATTCACTAGCGACAAAAGCTACTGCATCGTCCTCTCTAAGCTCACTGTCGATAGTGGCGGCGTTGTCAGTACCGTCGCCGGTGGCACTGTAGACGTCGGAGACTTATCGGACAAGGATGCGCCCGATGCTCAGATTCGCGTGGGGGCCGGCGGATGGTTGGCGGATAACGGCGCAGTGACGTGCGCTTCGGTCAACGTGCTCAAAGGCGGTATGGTAAGCGGCACCGGCACAATCAACGGCAAGACATTCACCTCAGGACAGTTTTTCCCCGGCAATTCGCCTGGTATTCTCAGTGTGCAGGGAGATTACACCCAGAATAGCGATGGACTGTTGGGCATCGAAATCGGCGGGACCAATTCTGGAACGGGCTACGACCAACTTCAAGTAAGTGGAGCCGCGACCATCTCCGGCAATCTTCAGGTGCGACTGGTCAACGGCTTCACACCTACAGTTGGCCAGACCTATCGCATCGTAAATGCCGGCTCCTTCTCCGGCGGCTTTTCCTCGATCACTCAGCCGAGCCAGGCCGGCATTGCTGTGTCGAACGATGCCGGCGGAGTTACCGTTACTATCACCAGCGTGGTGGCGGGAGCGCCGGTTATCAGCAGCCCTACGACGGTCGCGGCGACGCAGGGTCAGGCGTTTAGTTATCAAATTACCGCCACCAATAACCCAACAAGCTTCGGGGCTATGAACCTCCCGGATGGCCTGACGGTTAACCAGACGAACGGTCTCATCTCCGGCACGCCTACCAAAGCCGGCAATTACGTCGTGCCGATGGCCGCCAACAATGCGGCCGGCTCTGGGCAGGCTGACTTAATTATTGGTGTGAGCCCTCCCGCCGTCCCCAAACCGTCTCAGCTACTCAATATCTCGACGCGGATGCGTGTGCTCACGGGAGATAACGTGCTTATCGGCGGCTTCATTATTACTGGGACTGAACCAAAGAAGGTCATCCTGCGGGGGATCGGTCCTTCGCTCAATGTGAATGGCATTCCCATTCCCGGTCGCTTAACTGATCCGACTTTGGAATTACACCTACCGGACGGCACGGTCATCGCCAATGACAACTGGAAGATAAACGCTCAGACCGGCCAGTCACAGGAAGCTGACATCCGTGCTACCACCATTCCTCCACCGGACGATTTGGAATCGGCCATTATCGCCACTCTTCCCCCAGGTAACTACAGCGCGGTCCTTGCGGGTAAGAATCAAACCAGCGGCATTGGAGTAGTGGAAGTATACGACCTGGCGCAGGCTGCTGACTCTCAGCTTGCCAATATTAGTTCCCGCGGATTTGTCGATACCGACGATAACGTCATGATCGGTGGGTTTATCGTCGGCGGTGGAACCGGAGGAGGCAATGCCCACGTCATTGTGCGCGCACTGGGACCATCCGTTCCGGTACCAAACACGTTGGGCGATCCTACTCTTGACCTATACGATGCAAGCGGAACTATAATTACGTCCAATGACAATTGGAAAACGCGACCAGACGGCACCAGTCAGCAAGCGGTCATTGAAGCGACAACCATTCCACCTGCCAATGAGTTGGAATCGGCGCTGGTCGCGCGTCTCCCTCCTGGCAACTACACCGCAATCGTGCGCGGAAAGAACAACACCACCGGTGTCGGATTGGTGGAAGTTTATGAGCTGCCGTGATGGGAAGTTGCGTCTGAAGTAGACGGCCGGAGGCCGCCGTTATAAAGTAAGAGGGCGGGAATTATGCCGGCGTCATGAAGGCGCGTTTTTAATCGATGGAAAAACGATCGGGATAATCCATGCCCGGACGTTCATCCATTCCCTTTGCTAACAGCGCAGGCAGCAGAGCAAGCGCGTGCCGGATACTCAAACGAAATGCCTCAGTATTATCGAGGCCGGCGGTCGCGGGCAGGGAATCGAATTGCGGGAATACCAATGCAGCATCGTCCTCACGGACTCGATTCTTCGCCGGATTCCCGGAGGATTCTTCGTATGGCCTCGGTGGCATAACGCTCAGCGATGTCGGTGAACTCCTTACTGGAGGTATCGATCTTCGCCGCTTTAATCAAGTATCTCACATCTTGAAGGTCAATGCCATTCTCAACCCGCGCCGGGCTCCGTAGCGCATGTAGTTTCATCGCGATGAGATGAAGCGGACTGGGGATGGCCAGGCTCAGGCCGTTTCCAAGATCATGACAAGTTTAATGGATTCACAAAATAAATTGCTCGGGATGACAAAGGCCGACGATGGGAATTCGACGGCCAGAGGCCGCCGCTACAAGGACAAACAATTCAACAGCGTACCGCTACCGGGGCAGAGTCACGGGGCCGCAGCGATGCTGTTCATGATCGCGGTGATCTCATCCTGATGTTTCGCCTCACCGGGGCCGCGAAGGATAACAAGCAGGCCTTTGTCCCTGGTTACTTCGACGCCTGACAAGGTGAGCTTGAGCGTGCCGCCCTTTTCGTCTTTCGCGTCGACCTTGTTCACGGCCACATTCATGTCGTTCACGGTGGACTTGCTATCCTTCCAGCTATCGAACTCCGGCTTTACTTTCAGCATAGCGAACGCCTTATCGTTCGAAGGGCCAAACATGGTTGGATTAGCGGTAATGATGTCGATTAGCACGGTGCCATCTTCGGAGCTGGCCGAGAGCGTGTCCCCAGTCACACTTGCTTTCCAACCTTCCGGAAAGGTGATGGAGGCGACTGGTTTGTCGTCGGGAAACTTCAGCGTATCGGCTAGAGCTGGAGATGTGAGTGAAAGGGCGAGCAGCAGGCAGGTGATCGAAGTTTTCATAATAACAAGATGGCTATCAAGATGCGGGCAAATTGCAAAGGCGATTCGTTCGCATAAAGAGGCGGCCATGCTATTGCCACGAAGATCACAGACCGCCGCCATGCTGACGCGCGGTTCAGGAACTCAATTGCTCCATCGCTTTTTGCATCTCGTCCGGAGTGACGTCCCGAACGTGCGTGCCGATCGACCAATGATGGCCGGAGGGATCCTCGACCTTCCCGTAGCGATCGCCCCAAAACATGTCGTCGATCGGCATGGTGACTTTGGCGCCGGCGCGCACGGCCTGCTCGAAGACGGCGTCCGCGTTCTCGACGTAAAGATGAATGGTAACCGGCGATCCCTTAAGCGCCTTCGGACCGAACGCACCCCAGTCCGCGTTCTCCTCGTTGAGCATGATGACTGAATCGCCGATGCGGATGCTGGCGTGCATCAGTTTTCCGTCCGAGCCCGGCATCCGGCTGAGCTCGACCGCGCCGAACGCCTTCTTATAGAATTCGATCGCCTCGGACGCCCCGGCACAAATCAGGTGCGGCGTGACTGTGTGCATTCCCTGCGGGATCGGGTTCGCGGAGGCGTGGCTATCTTCTTTTGCGTTTGCGTTCATAGGTGTTGGTTCTTTCCGGTTTCAGTTTCGAAGAGTTCCCAGCTGTTAGCGCATTTCTTCGCCGGATGGGATCTGGCCGAGACGAAGGAAGGTTCTGACAAGTTCTCCTTCGCCGCAAGCGATCATGCCACTGAATCGTTTGAACCATTTGCCGATCGGAACCTCAGGTTTTTTATCGAGCCACTCCGCAAACTCGCCCAGTTGTTCAGGAGAGATTTCTCGCGACCGAATACGATCGAGAAGGTCCTCGAGAAGAACCGGCGGCAGATCTCGCCGGCGGATCCTAGGCACCGCGCACCGCGCCGTAGAAGCCGCGCAGAATGGTCTCGCGCACGCGCGAGGCCTCGACGAGATCCTTGGCATCGACCAGGCGTTCGGCGAGTGCGGAAAGCTCGGGGCCGCTGAGTTTTCGCTCGGCATCGAGCTGATAGATGAACCGGACGACGCCGGCCTGCTCTTCTGGGGTGAGCCCTTTGATTTCGTCGATGATCTGCGACGCGGTCATGGAAGGAGATTAAGGCGCGATGTAGCAGGCATCAAGCTTTTCGCGTTCGCGCCACCATTTTCAACGCGCTCCGTAGGTTGGACGCGCGAAGCCCTTTTGAAGCGATCAGGTCCGGCAATAATCCTGGCATTCGGAATCGCGCGAGACGCCGGCCTAAGTGTCGAGAAGTTTTCGGGGCTTGCTCTAACGGCGCGAATTCGCTCAGCTTCACTTCGGCATGAGCACATTAGTAGATCGCGCCCTTACGATCCTGCATGAATGGGTGCAATCAGATAGCTTGCGGCGGCATTGCTATGCGGTGGCGGATTCGATGCGGCATTTCGCGCAGCTCCAGGGCGCCGACACGGATTTGTGGGAAGCGGTAGGTCTCCTGCATGACATGGATTACGAACGCTACCCGAACCAGGAGCAAAGCCCGACGGAAGGACATCCTTTCGCAGGTGTGGCAAGCCTGCGTGAGCAAGGATGGAGCAAGGAAGTCTGCCGCGCGATTCTGTCGCATGCGGACTATGCCGGCGTGAAGCGCGAGACACCGCTCGAGCGCACCCTCTTTGCCGTGGATGAGCTGAGCGGTTTCGTCACGGCCGTTGCGCGGGTGCGGCCCTCCAGGAGCATCGGCGAAGTGGACGTTACCTCGGTGAAGAAGAAGATGAAGGACAAGGCTTTTGCCCGCGCGGTGAATCGTGATGACATCGTGCGGGGAGCGGAGGAGCTGGCGATGCCATTGGAGGACGTGATCGCGGGAGTGATCGCGGCGTTGCAGGCTGATGCGGAGAGATTGGGGCTGCGGGGAACGGCTGAGACCTAACGAGTTTGTGACCTGGCGATTTGTCGATTGGGCTCTCGTCGCGCGTTCATCCTAAAACACCCATGGGTTTGCGGGCCGGCGCACGTTGAATACGCTGGGCATCCGAACTTTGAGGAACGTTCCCGGCTCAAATCGCCAGGCGCTGAACGCGCTGGTGGCATAACTATCGAGGACCTTGCTCCCCGTACTTGTTTCGATGTCGACACTGGTCACAGCTCCCGTTCTTTTATCGACGTTGAGCACGAAAATTCCGGCTCCCGAGAGCCGCGCCCGGCGCGCTTCCATCGGATAATCGGGACGCTTCGATGAAACTGTATATTGCTTTAGTTCTCCCTCGGTGACTTTGCTTTTATGGCCGTCGCCCCACACGACGTTAACAGCATCCGGCTCCTGGCCCGCGGCTTCCAGCCGTCCGGTCACCGATAGCATGAGGATCGAGAATGGGATAAGAAAACGTCCTGGCATTGAAATACAGGACACCAAAAAGCAGGGCCTTCGTCAATACAGCAAGTGACGGGATAAAGATGTTCGGAAGTCCAGCTTGCTAAGGCCGGAAGGCTAACGTCTAACGTACATCAGACCTAGAGTGAGAAGGCCGGCCCAGTGTTACTCATGGACCAGGCTTGGGGACCCGGTTCGGATAAGGCGGAACGGGCGGCAGGTCGATGCGCTTGGTCTTTAGATCGGTCTGGATTTCCTGGATGGCCCGGTCGAGCTGCTGATCTTCGCCTTTGAACTCTCTCGCGGGATCGTTATCCACCACAATATCGGGGTCGACGCCGTGCCCTTCGATGACCCAGTCTTTGCCATCCTTCGCGTAAGGCGCGAACTCAGGACGGAAGAGCTGGCCGCCGTCAGTCAAGGGAAGCGGGTTGCGAATACCTACTACCCCGCCCCAGGTGCGTTTGCCGATGAGCTTGCCGAGACCCATGGCCTTGAACCGATACGGAAAGATATCGCCGTCGGAGGCGGAAAACTCGTTACACAAGGCGACCATGGGGCCGAGGAAGGTCTGGGATGGATTGGTTTGCGGGGTGCCGTTGCGCGCGATCTCAATCATAACCAAAGCGCGCCGGAGCCGCTCGATCACCAGTGGCGAAACGAAGCCGCCGCCGTTGCCGCGCACGTCGACGATTAGGCCTTTCTTTTTGATCTGCGGGAAGTATTGCCTGGTGAATTCGTTCAAGCCCGGCTGACCCATGTCGGGGATGTGGATGTAGCCCACTTCTCCATTGGTCTTTTTGCTGACTTCATCGACGTTCTTCTGCACCCACGCCTTGTAATAGAGCGCTGACTCGTCCGCGACAGGCACCACGGTAACATCGCGCGCGCCATCATCGGCCGGCTTGGAGTTAACGCGAAGGATGACCTGCTTCTCGGCCGTGCCAATAAGCGCATCATAAAGGTTGGCCAGGCTGGAAACAGGAATGCCGTTGACGGCGAGAATGTAATCGCCGGGTTTGACGTTTACCCCAATGGCAGTGAGCGGAGAGCGGGCGTGCTTGTTCCAGTTATCACCAGACAGGATCCGCTCGATCTTGTAAGCCTTGGTAGCTGGATCCCGGGAAAACTCAGCACCTAGCAGACCCAGTTTGATCCGTGGCGTCTCAGGGCGTTCGCCACCACCGGTGTAGGCATGGCCGTTGTTCAGCTCCGCAATGAGCTCGCCGATGAGATAGGTAAGATCGTTACGGTGATTCACAAACGGAACCAGCGCGGCGTACTTGTCATGCATCGCCTTCCAATCGACGCCGTTCATGTTCGGCGCGTAAAAGAAATCGCGCATATGCCGCCAGGCCTCGTTGTAGATCTGGTTCCACTCGGCATGGCGATCGAGCTGCATGTCGAGGCCCGCCAGCTTCAACTCGTGGTCCTTGGTCTCGAGCTTGTCCTTGGGCAGATCGATGATGGCATAGTCCTTCTTGATTTTCACCAGCATCTTCTTGCCATCCGCGGTGATCTCGTAGGTGTTGACGTCACCCAGGACCGTCTCCTTGCGGTCTTCCAGGCTGTAAACGCAGAGATGCGATTTGCGGTCTCTGCCATCGCCCTCTTCGTCGTCGCTGGCCTGTTCATCGGCCACGGTCCGCCGCAGGTAGAAAATACGGTTATCGACGAGGCGGAGGTTGTTATAGTTACCAGGCGGGATTTCCAAGGCTGAGAGCCGATCCTGGATGCCGTCCAGATCGACCTTAACCACAACCGGCTTCTTCGTGTCCTTGTCCTTGTTGTCGCCGGCCTTCTTGTCGTCGGGTTTCTTATCGGCGTCCTTCTTCTCGGAGTCTTTCTTATCTCCGTCCTTCTTGTCGCCGTCTTTGTCTTTGTCTTTATCCTTCTTCTTGCCGACTTCATCGCTGCGCGGTCCCAGCGGCGCTTCGGTATCCTTGGCAAGCGTAACCAGATAAACCCGCTCCAGGTCGCGATAGACGTTGGAGAAGTCGGTCTGGCCGAAGATCGGCTTGAAGTCGCGGCTGGAAGTAAGCATGAGATACTTCCCGTCGTCGCTGAAGGTAGGATTGTCGGCCGAATACCAATCGTCCGTTACCGCCGTGGTCTTCTTGTCCGCGGTGGAGAAGAGATAGACTTTGTCGCCACCGTTCGCCTCCGGCCGCGACCAGGCAACCCACTGGCTGTCGGGCGACCAGTCGTAACCGGCAATCTCGCCTTCCTTATCCTGATCGACCTGGGTAACGGCTTTGCTGGCCACATCGACGTAGCGCAACCGCTGCAAGCGATCGCTCCAAAGCAGCTTCTTACTATCCGGCGACCAGATCGCTTGATAGTAGTAGGTATCCGCGTTGCTGGTTACCTGTTGGGGCTGGCCCTTGCCGTCCTGGGAACGGACGTAAAGCTCGTTCTCACCGGTGGCATCGGAGTTATAAGCGATCCATTTGCCATCGGGCGACCAGACGGCATCTCGCTCATGCGCATTCGACGTCCGGGTCAGGTTACGGGCCGTGCCCTCTTTCATCGGCACCGAGAAAAGATCGCCCCGCGCCACCGCGATCACGCGCTGAGCATCCGGCGCGGTGCTGACCGATTGAATGTGCTTCGATGCGTCCACGAAAGCGGACCGGCCGGAAGCGAAATCCTCCTTGATCTCGATCGGCACGGGCGCTGCTTTGCCATTTGCGAGATCGTAACGCCAGATGTAGCCCGCCTGTTCGAAGACGATCGATTCCTTGCCGATGGACGGGAATTTGATGTCGTAATCCTTGAAGCTGGTGAGCTGTTTGGTGTCCTTGCCCGCAAGGTCGGTCGAGAAAAGATTCATCCGGCCGTCGCGGTCGGAGATAAAATAAATGCGGTTATCCGATCCCCACATCGGGCAGATGTCCTGCGCTTCGTTGTTGGTCAGGTTAGTCGTCGTGCCTGTTTTGAAATCGTAAATCCAGACATCGTCCGCCATGCCGCCCCGATAATGTTTCCAGGTGCGAAATTCCCGGAAGACGCGGTTGAAGGCCATCTTGGAATCGTCGGGGGAGAAGGAAGCGAAACCGCCGCGCGGCAAAGGCAGTTGTTGCGGCAACTCGCCGTCGAGGCCCACGGTGTAAAGCTCGCCGAGAAAGGAATTGAACGACTTCATGCGCGAGCGGAAAACCACCAGCGGCTTCGTGTTTTCCCACGTCATCACGATGTTGTTCGGGCCCATCCGGTCCGAGATATCGTCGCGGCCCAGGGTGGCGGTAGTGGTCAGGCGCTTGGGCGCGCCGCCCTCACCGGGCATCACGTAAACTTCGGTATTGCCGTCATACTGCGAAGTGAACGCGAGCTGCGTTCCGTCCGCGGAAAACCGCGGGAATGAGCTGTAGCCCGGACCGGTGGTGAGCCGCCGCGCGGTGCCGCCATCTTTGTGGATGGTGTAAAGCTCGCCGGCGTAACAGAAAACGATTTGCCGGTCATTGGTGGCCGGAAAGCGAAGGAGACGCGTGGTGTTGGGCAAATTCTGCGCGAAGGAAGAATCGATCCCGAGCAGGAGCAGGAGCACCAGCCTTCGCAGGGCTACGGCTTGGCAGGCGAGGCGGAGAGATGAGATGAGGCGCATAATGGATGGAAGAATCTGGCGATGGAGTGAGCTGGCGATCGAGCGATTTAAAAAATCTCCCGATCCCCGTTCGTCCGACCGCTCAATGTTTCATGACGGCGATGAGCGGATAAATTGCGTTCGAATTGAGCGAGCGCAACGGAAGAATTTTGCGAATTGGCCAGCGGATGAAAATCGCCGATCCACCGCTCGCCCGATCACTCAATGTTTTTATTGACGGAACAGACCTAACCACACAGGTTTCGTGACGATGCGCAAATCACTCATTCTTTCGCTCCTGCTAATCCCGCTTGTCCTTCGTGGCGAAACGCCGAAGCTTCCGTCCGACAAGGAACTGAAGGCGCTCGCGTTCGATTCT
>JBEEHO010000368.1:0-7139 GCA_041167425.1 Verrucomicrobiota bacterium
ACCCTGCTCGCGAAAACGCTGGCGAAAATCCTCGATGTGCCTTTTTGCATCGCGGACGCCACGACGCTGACCGAAGCGGGCTACGTGGGTGAGGATGTGGAGAACATCATCCTGCGCCTGCTCCAGAACGCCGATTACGACGTGAAGCGAGCGGAGATCGGCATCGTTTACATTGATGAGATAGACAAGATCGGTCGCAAGACCGACAACGTCAGCATTACGCGTGACGTTTCGGGTGAGGGCGTGCAACAGGCGCTCCTGAAAATTCTGGAAGGCAGCACCTGCAACGTTCCGCCGCAAGGTGGCCGGAAACATCCGCACCAGGAATACATTCAGGTCAACACGGAGAAGATTCTCTTTATCTGTGGCGGCGCATTCGTGGGGCTCGATAAAATTGTGCAGAAACGCATCGGTCAACGCACCATGGGGTTCAACAGCCCGACGCTGGAAGTGGAAGCGGCGCTGGCGCGGGAAGCGGTGCGGCATGTTGAGCCCGAAGATTTGCTGAGCTTCGGGATGATCCCGGAATTCATCGGCCGTTTGCCCGTTCTCAGCGCGCTCGACGCGCTCACCGAAGAAGAAATGGTCGCGATCCTGACAGATACGAAAAACGCGATGATCAAGCAGTACACCAAACTCTTCTCGATGGAGGGAGTGCGGCTCAGCGTGACGAAAGACGCTTTGAAGGCGCTGGCAGCTCAGGCGGTGACCAAAGGAACGGGCGCGCGCGCACTGCGTTCGATGCTCGAGCGGATCATGCTCGAGATCATGTATGAAGTGCCCAGCCGCGAGGATATCGCGGAGGTCACGATCAATCGCGCCGTGGTGGAGGGCAAGAAGCCCCCGCTGATCCGGAAGAAGCAGGATAAAGACGCGGCGTAAGAGGGGGAAGAGCGCTGCGCGCTCAACATCCAACGTCCAACGTTGAATGCCCGTGGACGGAAACCGGTCGTTCGTTAGGCCGAACGAATACCGAGGTGGAGATAACCGAAAGGGTGACAGCTCTTCTGAGTTCGACGTTGGACGTTGGACGTTTAAATGGCGATAACGGATGACGCGTTATGCAAACAATCGTCATTAATACCGGCACGGAGCTTCTCCTCGGCGACGTCCTCAATTCCCATCTCTCCTTCATCGCGCGAGAGATTTTTCCGCTCGGGCTGCGCGTCGAGCGGCAGGTCACGGTGCCGGACGGGCCCGCGATTCGCACTGCGCTTGGCGACTCGCTGGAACATGCCGAAATCGTTTTCGTTACCGGTGGCCTCGGGCCAACGACGGACGATATCACACGGGAAATAACGGCTGAGCTTTTGGGCTTAGAGATGCGCCACGATCCAGCGGTCATGGCCGCGATCTCTACTCGGGCGGCGCATCGCGGATTCCGGCTAACCGCTCGCACTTCGCGACAGGCCGATGTGCCGGAAGGCGCAACGGTTCTCCCGAATGAAAATGGATCGGCCCCAGGTCTCTATCTCGCGACCAGGCGAACAGCGCGGAATCTCCCAGCCCATTTATTTCTCTTGCCGGGCCCACCGCGTGAGTTGCAACCGATGTTCAAGAGCTGGGTGATGCCGATCCTGCGCAAAATTGTTCCGCAACAGGCGGCGGTCGATCGCAGAACTTATCGCATCGCCGGAATGGGTGAATCTCTCGTGGAGGAGGCGATTGGCGAGCAGCTGCTGGAGATTCCTGGAATAGAGCTCGGTTATTGCGCGCGGCCCGGAGAAGTGGATTTGCGAATCATCGGCGCACCGGCTGCGCTCGATCAGGCCGAAGGCATCATCAAAGCCGGGCTCGGCGCCGCGGTTTTCTCTCGCGATGGTGGAAGTTTGGAAGAGGCAGTCGTGCGACTCTTGACGGAACGAAAGCAAACGCTCGCGGTTGCGGAATCGTGCACCGGAGGTTTTCTTGCGCACCGGATCACGAACGTCCCCGGCGCTTCGGTTGTTTTTCTGGCGGGATACATCACCTATTCCAATGAGGCCAAAGCGAAAATGTTGGGCGTCGATCAGGGCCTTATTTTAGAACGGGGCGCGGTGAGCGAAGAGGTGGCGCGGGCGATGGCAGAAGGCGCGCGGAAAAAAGCCAATGCAACGTTTGCCCTGGCCACCACTGGAATCGCCGGGCCCGCGGGCGGCACGTTTGAAAAACCGGTCGGCACCGTCTTCGTGGCGTTGGCAGCCGATGGCGTGGCCACCTCCGTCAGAAATTTTCATTTCCCGGATGATCGGCCGACCTTTAAGGAATTGACTACACAGAACGCCCTGGAAATGTTGCGGCGATTGTTGCTGTAGGTGGAGCGCGCGATCCACCTAAGGTTCGACCAGCACGGGCGTTCCCACCTTCACGTGGGAATAGAAGGCTGCGGCGGCCGGCTCCGGCATGCGGATGCAACCGTGGGACGCGGGATAACCCGGCAGAATTCCGACGTGCATCCCAACGCCCTCCCCGGTCAAACGCATGAACCATTTCATAGAGGCTCCGACAAAGTGAGTGCCGCTGGGCGCTGAATCGATCCGGGCGCTGACACCCCCGCGCACTGTTCGTCCCGACGTGTCCTTGTAGTCGCCGTAGAGGCTCGAGTGATGGTCCTTGTCCTTTTCCAAAACGCTGAAACTTCCGTTCGGCGTCGTATGGCCGCGCTTGCCCGACGAGATCGGGCTGTCGATCGCTATCTGGTCGCCGGTCATCAAGTAGGCGCGCTGCTTCGTGATGGAAACGATGACGTGCGCATTATCCGCTGTGACCTGCTGCAGGATTGCCGCATTCGTGGTAATCCCGGGCTGGGTTCGAATCAGATCAGCCGCTTTTTTCATCGGCTGATTAACCGGCGCGCTGGCGGAGGTAACTGGCGTCGGTCTCGGCCGGTTTTGCCTGGGACCGGATGGGCTCACCACAGTGGCCGGTGTGGCCACGGGCCGGGGCGGACTGCGTCGCGGTATTTGCGCGATCGCCGCATCGCAAGCCGCCAGGAGAATGGCGGCGGTGAGGGTGGAGCGAAAAATGGAAGCGGCGATCACGATTTAGCTTTGGACGTAGGTATTGATTCGGGCGAGCCAGCCTGGAAGCCAGCGCGATTCATGTCGCTCAGCCGGAGAATTGCGAACACGATTAGTGAGCACTTTTCTGGCGGATCCGGCAAAGCTTTTTACAGCTTCGCGCCCGGTGTTTTCCTGTGACATTCCTTCGAGGACTTGCAAGAGGCCCCAACCTTCTCCCGCGTAGCGCTCCGTCGCAAGAACGCCTTCGCCCTTGAAATTCACGTAATCAACCAGCGCATAACATCCCATCGGCGATGCGGCGACGCGGTCGAACTGCTGCTGCACTTGCGTGCGTTTCGACGCGGCCGCTTCGGCGAGCATTTTCGGCAGCGCCTGCTGCAAACGCTGGACCAGAAATTCCGCCTGGAGATCGACGGTTTTCGCGAGGAATTGACGCAACTCTTTCATCGGCGCCGTCTGGCTGGCCTGGTTAAATTCCGCGCGCGAATTCCATGGGCAATCTCCTTTTGCCGGCAAACCGTCTGGCAGCTTTGCGCCACGCGCGACCGCGAAAGCGACGAATTTGGGAAAGCTTTCGTCGAACGGACCGCGTGCGCCTTTCGGGTACCAGATGAAGTGACCGATGCCGAGGGAGGCGAAGTTCTCGCCTTCGTTCCACGAAGTAAGTCCGGCCAACGTCCCGTTGCATTCGTTTTGCCAGACTCTCTTGCCGATTCGCCGGGTGTCGGCGGGCGAGAGGTTGACCGCAGCCGTCGCGGTGGTGGCGAGAAAAAGCGCGACGACGACAATATGCCGCGGCCAGGCCGGGCTTGCGCCGCGGCTTGACGGCCGAAGTTTCTTCAATAGCGTGGCAGTTCCCGCGGCGCCCAGGCACGAAGTCGCAACAGCGCCCGCCTCCATTATTCCTATGAATCGCCTTATCATTTGTCTCGCCGCAGTGTTTGTAGCCTCCCTTGGTTTAGCCCAGGACAAACCGCAACTGAAAGATCAAAAGGACAAGGCGAGTTACAGCATCGGCCACGACATCGGGACCACTTTCAAAAAACAAAATATCGAGCTGAGCCTCGATGCCCTCGTTGCCGGCATGAAGGATGCGCTGGCCGGCAAGGAGCCTGTTCTGTCGAAAGAAGAACGGGATAAAACGCTGGAGGCATTCCAAAAAGAAATGATGGAAAAACAAGCAGCCGCCAGCAAAGAAGCGGCGGATAAAAACGCGGCCGCAGGTGAAAAATTCCTTGCGGAAAACAAAAAGAAAGAGGGCGTAAAGACAACGGCCAGCGGCTTGCAATACAAGGTGCTGAAAGAAGGCACCGGCCCATCGCCGAAGGAAACCGACACGGTCGTCACGCATTACAAGGGCACGTTGCTCGATGGCACGGAGTTCGATAGTTCCATTAAGCGCAATGAGCCGGCGACCTTCCCGGTCAATCGCGTCATCAAGGGATGGACCGAGGCGCTTCAGCTGATGAAAGTCGGATCCAAGTACCAGCTTTTTATTCCTTCGAGTCTCGCTTACGCCGAGCGCGGAGCAGGCCGGGAGATCGGGCCAAATTCGACCCTGATTTTCGAGGTGGAGCTGATCAGCATCAAGCCGCCGGAAGCGAAGGCCGATGCCGTCCCGACGGCGCCATCACCGGGAGCAGTGCAAAAGCCCTCCGCCACTTCCAGCGCGACTGTGGTGCCCATCCCGACGGCGAAAGCTTCCGCCACTCCGACACCGAAGCCGCAGCCGAAATAGCGGCGCGCGCGGCGCGAGATTTACCGACGCTCTTCGGCGGGCTCCCAGGCCAGCCTGGGGGCGTCGCCCCACAAATCTTCCAGGCTGTAGAACTCGCGTTTGTCGCGGTGAAACACGTGGACAATCACCTGCATGTAATCGAGCACGATCCATTGGCTGCCCGGAAATCCATCCACGGAGACGGCGCGGATGCCGTGGTCGGCCTTGAGCCGATTTTCGATTTCGCCCGCGATTGCTTTCAGGTGCGGTTCGGACGTGCCCGAGCAGATCACGAAAAAATCCGTGAAAGTCGAGATGCCCCGGAGGTCCAGCACAATGATCTCCTCCGCCTTTTTGTTCGCCGCGAGATCGGCGCAAGTTATGGCTAAATTTTCGGCGGTTATTTTTGCGGCTCCCGGTAAAGCTGGCGGTCGCGGATAATTTTCTCGACTGCCAGCGGTACGAGATAACGAATGGATTGCCCTGTGGCAACCCTGTTTCTGATATTCGTCGCTGAAATGTCCAGATGCCGGCGGATCGCGGGGTATGGGTGTTCGGTTTTGATTCCGCTGCGATCGAGCACGACAAATTGCGCCAGTTTCGCAAGCTCGCTGAAACGATGCCACGTCTTTAACCCCGCGACGTTGTCTTCGCCGATCAAATAGAAATACTCGGCAGCGGGCTCGCGTTTGCGAAATGCCTCCACGCTGTCGATCGCGTAGGAAGGCGCGGGGCGATCCAACTCCAGGGGATCGAATCCAAAACGCGGCTCTCCCTCGATCGCGGCGCGGACCATCTCCAGCCGAACCGAGGATGCCGCGGACTGGAAATCTGGTTTGTGCGGAGAAGCGGCCGCGGGGATGAAAACGACCAGATCGAGCGCCAGCGCTTCGAGCGCCTCACGCGCCAGGATCAAGTGGCCGTGATGGATCGGATCGAATGTGCCGCCGAAGATGCCGATCTTTTTCAAATTGTTACCCTGACCAATTGTAATTCCGAGTGCAGTCGAGGAATCTCTCGCATTCCAGGCGCTTTTCATCGAGAGATTCTTCGCCTTCGCTTCGCTCAATATGACAGGAGGGGATCGGCTGCGAATTCTTGTTTCGTGCGGCCCTCTGGAAAGTAGGGTGACGGTATGGAGAGCAATTCACTGGGGCAACTGATTCTGACCGGCGTGCCGGGCTGCGAGCTGGATGCCGGGAGCGCCGCGCTTTTCCGTCGCGTGCAGCCGGGCGGCTTTATTCTTTTCGGCCGCAATATTAAAAGCGCGGGGCAGCTCCGGAAATTAATCGATGATCTGCGCGACCTGAGCGACATCGAGCCGATCATCACGATCGATCAGGAAGGAGGCCGCGTTTCGCGCTTGCGGCTGATCGGAAACGAACCACCCAGCGCACAACAATTGCGAGACCGGGGCGATTTTGAACTCGTCAGGCGTCACGGAGAAATTACCGGCCGTCTCCTCCGCCTTTTCGGATTCAATCTCGATCTCTGCCCCGTGCTGGATATTTCTTTCGACGACGAGGCGGATAATTCGTTGCGGGGCCGGTGCTATGGAAAGACCGTGGAACAAGTCGTTAGGCTGGCCGGCGCCTTTAACGCGGCGCTGCGGGAGCAGGGAATTCTCAGTTGCGGCAAACATTTTCCCGGGTACTCGGCCGCGACCGTGGACGCGCATCACGACCTTCCGAAAATCGAACGCTCGCGCGCGCAGTTGGATGAGCAGGAGCTGGCGGTCTTCCGCACCTTTATCGGTGCGAAGGATTCCCAGCCCAACGTCGTGGATAGCATGATGATTTGTCACGGCTGGTATCCGTCATTCCATCCCACGAAAACCCCAGCGTCCCTTTCGCACGAAATCGTGACAGGTTTGCTGCGCGACGAATTGCATTTCGACGGCCTGATCATGACCGACGACCTCGATATGGGGGCGATCCTGAACGAGTACGGTCTCGAGGAAACGATCCGGCTCGCCATCCAGGCTGGGAACGATCTGGCCATGATTTGCCACCGGGTCGCTTCGATCGACGAGGTGCATCGCACCCTGACGAAACTACCGTCCGCGCAGATCGAGCGTGCCCTGAGCAGCGTCGCGAAAACCAAGGCGAGACTGGCGGCGCCCCATGCTTTTTCGGAACCGGCGTTCCGGGAAATTGACGACAGCATTTGGGACTTGCGTGTGGCGGTGTTGGGCGAAGAAGAAGCGGCCAGGCGCAGTCCCGAGGATGGCAAGCGCTCCCCGGTCGAGACGTACTAGCGCGAATTCCAAAGCGTTGCACCAACGCGCCGCCTCCAACGTCGCCGCGATTGACGGCTCTTCGCTCCACTCATAACATTCGCGCGTGCAAGCGGAACTGGAGCAGTTGCTCGTCCTTCAAGACCGGCAACAAAAGATCAAGCAAATCCAAACGGAGATAAAA
>JBEEHO010000369.1:0-15943 GCA_041167425.1 Verrucomicrobiota bacterium
CTCTCTCTTCAATCGAAAATCGAAAATCGAAAATCGAAAATGGCGTCGGTCCCGTGACCGCCGCGCCCTACGGCAGTGCCAGCATTCTCACCATCTCGTGGATGTATATCCGCATGATGGGCGCGGAGGGGCTGACCGAAGCGACCAAGATCGCGATCCTGAATGCGAACTACATCGCGAAGCGGCTTATGGACTACGGCTTCCATGCCCCGACGGTCTCGTTTCCCGTCGCCGGAACGCTCATGATCGAGCCGACCGAGAGCGAATCGAAAGCCGAGCTGGATCGTTTTTGCGAAGCAATGATTTCGATTCACGCCGAGATCCAGGAGGTCGTTTCGCGAAAGGTTGATCGTCAAAACAATCTCTTGAAAAATGCGCCGCATACCGCGCCGCAAGTCATCGCCGACAAATGGGATCGCCCCTATTCCCGCGAGCAAGCCGCCTATCCCGCGCCGTGGACGCGCGAACACAAGTTCTGGCCCGCCGTCGCGCGCATCGACAGCGTTTACGGCGACCGGAATTTATTCTGCACCTGTCCGCCGATGGAAGAGTAGCGCGGGCTGCGGTATCGGAGCCGGCACGCCCTCGTGCCGGGTTGAAGTAATGTCCCGACGGCCTGAGGGCGGGCCATCTCCAATTTTTAAAAACCCACAGGCGAGACGCCTGTGCCACGCCGACTACGTCTGCTCGGAGGCCAGCTCGGGCGTCGCGGTCACGCGGGTCGGCACATGGCGCAACGCGGTCCCCTGCGTCTCTTCCGCGGCGGCTTCGCCAGCTTCGTGATATTCCGCGTCGCCGTTCACCTGCCAAAGATCGTAGAGCTGCTCCTCGGCCAGGATGTTTTCGACGCAAAGCATCGCCGTCATCATGGCGTGATCCTGGTTGTTATATTTGTGCATCCCGTTGCGACCGACGAGGTGAAGGTTCGGATAACGTTCCTCAATCTCGTCGCGAATCGTCGCGACGTGTTTCGCGTAATCGTCATCGTAAACCGGGTAGGCCTTCTTCTGCCGGACGACGCATCCGTCCATGACATCGCCTTCCTGCGCGAGACCGATCTGCATCAGTTCCTTTTTCGCCAGCTCGATCAAATCCACGTCGGAAGAATCCCAAAGCCCGTCGTGTTCGAAACAAAAATACTCGAGGCCGTAGCAGGCCTTGTCGGGATCGGGCACCATCTCGGGCGACCACGAACGGAAGTTTTGGATCCGGCCCACCTGCACGCTCGGATCGTGGATGTAAATCCAGTTGTCATCGAACATGTGCCGCTCTTTCAAAATCAACATGACGGTCAGGAAGTCGCGATACTTAAGCTTATCGGCGGCATCTTTCGCGCGGTCGGAGATTGGCGGCGTAAGTCCGCGGGCCAATTCGCGCATTGGAGCGGATGAAATTACGTGCTCGGCCTCGATCGTTTGCGTGTGGCCCTGCTGGTCTTGATAACGGAGCTGCCAGGTCTCGCTTTTCTCGTCGTAAACACAGCCGGTGACCTTGCTGCCCATCTCGATCTGCCCGCCCATGGCCCTGGTTTTTTCCGCGCAGGCTTCCCACATCATGCCCGGACCTTTGCGGGGATACTTGAAAGAATTGATCAGCGTCTTGATTACTTTCGCTTTGTCCTTGGGCTGGCGCTGCGGCAGAAGCGCATTTTTAATCGCGCTACCTAACGAGAGGCCCTTGATGCGTTGCGCGGCCCAGTCCGCCGAAATGTCTTTGCAGCTCATTCCCCAGACCTTCTCGGTGTAACTCTTGAAGAACGTGTTGAAGAGGCGCTTGCCAAACTGGTTGCTCACCCAATCCTCGAAGTTGTTCGGATTGCGGACCGGAAAGAGCCGTGCCTTCAGCCAGGAGAGCACACACAGGATGGACTTAAAGATCCCGAGTTTGGTCAGTGCCTCGAAGGCTTTGAGCGGATAGGCAAAAAACTTTCCGCCATAAAAAATGCGGGAAGACCGCGGGCGATCGAGCATGTCGTTAGGTAGGATCTCCGACCAGAAATCCTCGACCGCCTTTGATTTGGAAAAGAAGCGGTGACCGCCGATGTCGAAGTGAAAGCCCTTGTAAGTCGCGGTGCGGGAAATGCCGCCGACATAAACCGGATCAGCCTCGAGGACGGTGACGTCCACATTGTTCTTGGAAAGGAGATAGGCGGCGGTCAATCCAGCCGGCCCGGCTCCGATAATTGCTACGTTCGTTTTCATTTTTTCTTAAGCCACCCAGTTGCCCCGGGTAAAGTTCCAGACATACCAACCCTGCACGCTGAGCCCGGCCGCACTAAGGAGCGCAATGGCTGCCATGCCGAAGACACGCACCGGCAGGGGCGGAGTGCGTAATTGATGCAGAAAATGGACAAATGCCAGCACGATTAACGCGTGCAGGCAAAATTCGTAGCGGAGCATGCTCTCCATGTCGACCGAAGCCACCCCGCTGACCGAGATGTAATAAATGATCGCGCCGCAGAAATAGAAGCCGATTCGCGTGCGCCAGCTCGCGGTCCGGCGGATGAACGGCAGCAGCTCACTGAGAACGACGGCCACGAAAAGCACGCCTCCAAGCGTCATCGCCATCTGGCTGGCCTCCGTGGGATTCTTGAGGGCCGGAACCAGCCAGCGATAACTTTCCGCTTTAAAAACGGCGAAGTAGTCTGGGAAAATCGCCCAGCCCGCCTGCTGCGTCAGGAGATAAAGATCCCACCTTCCCCAGCGCCACAGGCAATAGAGAAAAAAGCTCCCGGCTCCGAGCATCGCGGCAATGGTCACGGCAATGGAGGGGCCGTAACGGCGCACCCAGGACCGGACGTCGCGCAGACCGTTCCAGCCATTCTGGAAGACCGCCCACACCACCGGGAAGATGGAGCAGGGAATGCCAACGATCCGCGTCGCGGACATGACGAAGCCGTGCAGCGCCGCCAGGAATTTCGCGGTCCGGCCCTCGGAGCTGCTCCAATACATGAAGCCGAAAAGCGACATCATGAAAAGTGACTCCGAATAACCCGCCACGAGAAAAAACGCCGTCGGATGAGCCAGGATGGCGAGCGCGCCGAAGAATTGCAAAATCGGCGAAATATTCCAACGCTCGCAGAAGAGGAAAAAGTAACTCCAAAAGCCCCACGCCGCGATCTGGGCGGCGATGAGCAGCGCGTTGTATGTGCTCAGGTGCAATCCGTAACGAAGCAGCGCGCTAAACGCCGGGTACGCGGGGAAAAACGCCACGTTGGAGACTTCCATCATTTTGTGACTGATGGGCGGCACGGTCGTCTCGTAACCGCGGTCCACGATATTCGCGAACCAGTAGCTGTCGTGCTGAATGAGCGTGTGATAACGGGAGGCGAACCCGCCCTCGGGCGCGAGCAGCACCACCGCCACGAAAATTTGCAACAGGGTGAGGAGCAACCCCGCCAGTAACGGCCTGAAGACACTTGGCTTGGGATTCATTACGACCGGCTTCGGAAGGGCCGAGGAAATACGAAAGCTCTCGTCATGGCAAGGCTTCCTCGGCCAATCCGTCTGCACGGATTGGAATCGCGGCGGCTCCAGCAATTGGGCGTTCGGTTCCATTTTCAGAGCCAGATTGGACGAAGATGTCGTTGATTTATTCGTTGTAGCCACGGGCCTGTGGCCCGTTCGAGCTCGCGCTGGATTTTCGTTGCGTTGAAACCGGCCCAGGCCGTGGCTGCAACGGAATAGATCCTTCGGTGCGAGCAGAGCCGATTTCGGAGCGAGATGAGCTTCGCAAAACTTCCACCCATCGATCGGGAATCCGGCGACATGAACGTCATCATCGACACGCCAAAAGGCAGCCGGAACAAATTCTCCTGGGACAGGAAACTGCAGCTCTTCGAACTGAGCGGGGTGCTTCCGGCCGGCGCCGTTTTTCCTTATGACTTCGGTTTTATCCCGAACACGCGCGGAGACGATGGCGACGAGCTCGACGTGCTGGTGCTGATGGATGAACCGGCCTTTACCGGCTGCCTGGTGCGGTCGCGACTGCTGGGCGTGATCGAAGCGGAACAAACCGAAAAGGGGGAAACGAACCGGAACGATCGGCTGATCGCCGTCGCATCGAATTCGCGCACGGACTCGGACCTGAAATCCATTTCCGACATGAACCCCGAGCTGCTCGACGAGATCGAGCATTTCTTCGTGTCGTATAACAAAGCGAAACGGAAGAAGTTCAAGCCGCTCGGGCGATACGGACCTGAACGTGCCGGGAAGCTCGTGCTCCGCGGCAAGCGCAAGAAGAAGCGGTAAGGCCCGCATCCGATGCGCGTTTTCGCGACGACGCCCTTCAAAGCTCCAAACTCCAAGCACCAAGCTCCAGAGAAGCTCCAAAGCACCAAGCACCAAGCTACCGGTTGGCTGTTGGAGCTTCGAATTTGGAGCTTCTTTGGTGCTTGGATGTTGGAGCTTGGAGCTTTCGCGGCTGCAAGCCGCGTCAATGCCCGCCGGTCACGGTGTAGCCTTCGTTCCGCAAATCCTCCGCCAGCTCGAGTTCCATCTGGAGCGCGGCCTCATACGGCATCGGATTCAGATGCGCGTAAAGCTCCGGCATCAACCGCACGCCATATTTCTCCACCACCCATGCCGCCTTGTAACCGTGCTTGTGATTTTCAAATCGATGCTCCGGCGGCAGCCCGCTCATCCCGACATACACGCACGGCTTCGTCGCATCCCGCTTCGGATTCACCCGCAGAATCGCGCGATGCCGCGCCGCCTTCGGATCCAGCAGGATCACGTAACATTATGATGAAACTCCGCAGCCGCTTTCTCCGGTTCCAGGGTTTCTTTGTAACGGAGCCGCGCCATCGTGCAATCTTACCACGACTCGCGCTGCTCCCTATTGCCATTCGTTTGCTTCGCTGAAGCGGCGGTCTACGACCGCCGAAATTCAAGGCCAGCCCTGCGACCATTCCCTCCGCTTTGTGAACCTAGGTGTCCCGTGTTCCGCGACACTCGGGATAGTTGCGACAGCCCCAGAACTCTGACCCTTCGCGGGCGCCACGTTTGGCCGTCCGCTTCACCATCGGGGCGTTACAGATCGGGCAATGGGGCGCTTCGCTCTCCTGTAGCTCAGTTTCAACCGGCGGCGTGCAGCGCTGAGGGTCGCGCTTCTTCCGTCTCTCTTGACCGAAACTGATTGCGCGGCGCTCCAGCCATTTCAGAAAGGTTCCCACCAGAATCGCAACGCCGCCGCCCAGAATGAGCCACGGGACCACCTTCCAAAACAGAGCCGAAGTAAATTGATCGAGCTGGGGGTTCGGCATGGCCAAAGATACGCCGCCAGCATCGTGACAGTGGTTGGGCCTTGTCGCAATGGCCCCTTTCTGCAAAGATTCAGTGTGCCCCCTTTTTGCGCCTGCGCGAAGTCAAAAGAGCTGCGGTAAGTTCGCTTCGCTTCCACCGTGGGTCGTCGCCGGGCTAGCTGATCTTTCCGTTTCCGGCGATAAGGAAAAATTCACCGCTTTTCGCTTTACCTGCGGCTGCGATGATATCGGGGAAACATTTCACGAACTTGTAGGCCTGTGTCCAGAAGTCGTAGTTCGTCCAGCCCGGCTTGAGAAAAAAGGTCGTGTGACCGGCGGCCCGCCATGCCTCGACTTCATGCGGGTTCTTCGTGATCCGGTTGTCGCCGGACACGATGATCCAGTCGAGCTCCTTCGCGAGCCCGTTCATCCACGCTTCGTCGGAACTGTTCTGCGGAAACTTCTCCTTTAGATGAATGACCTCGTGTTCGGGCGCAACTAACACGTGCAGGCTTTTCGCAAGCTTCGGAGAAAGATTGTTGTCGAAGAAGAATCTCACGCCGCTTTCGCGAGCGAGTCTTCGAATTCGACTGCGTCACGGACCTCGTCCGGGTGGACCTCATACCACCTCGCTACGATTTCCTGGGAGGAATTCGCCTTCGCACTGCGAGCCAATGTGGCCGCCGGAACCCCTGATCTCGTCAGCGTCGGCTGGCCGAAATTCCGTTTCGGATCAAGAACGATTTGCCGCTGTCGACCGAGAGGCCACCAAATGATGTCAGTGCCGGAAAACTCAAGTTCTTTGAGAAAGGTTTCGACGATACGCGAGAATTCCTTCTGATCCGTGACGAGGTTTATCAGCGCCTCATCGGAATCCTCTTGAGCCTGACGGAGCAAAATACTCCGGCCGTCGGTGAAAATGCGATTCGAGCAAAACGGATGAGTTGTGTTGAGTTCATTTTGCGCGTTTGTGTGCGCCCGCCGCATAGTCCGCCAGCTTACCCCTGACCGGATAAAGGCGTCGACGAATCGCAGTTCCAAAAGATCGCGGAAACTCAGGGATATTTTGTTATCGAGCGGCTTGATTTCTCCTTGCCAGACTGCATCGGAGTGCCGAATCGATCCGCTCGTCCGAAAATCGTATCCCTTAATCCAACGGCGAATTTTCCTAGTGGCGATACGCGTTAATCGCGACGCTTCCGGCACAGTATAAAGGCCGGCATTTAGGAGGTTGGAGTCAGGGGCCTGCACTAGTTGTAATGAAGCGGTTCCGGTGCCGACATGCAATCAGACTCTTTAAGGTAAGGCTGTCGATCCCCACATAAATGAAAGGGTCTCCGCCTGCTGGAATATTCGATGAGGTAACCTGGTCGGTTGCGCCGTTCGAAGCGCCTTAGGCCACAGCTTTCAGCGTTAGCTGCGCGTAAAGAGTTTCGTAACGCTCAGCCGCTTCCGCCCAGGAAAAATCGCGCGCCATCGCGCGTTCCATCAGCGTCGTCCACGTCGTCTTGTCGTGGAAAATTTCGCGGGCGTGTTTGATCGAATCCCAGAACGCGTCCGGCGTTTTTTCGTAGCAGAGAAAACCGAAGCCGGTGTCGATCGACGGATCGTAGTCCTCGATGATCTCCTGGATCCCGCCGGTCGCGCGCGCCACCGGCAACGCACCGTACTTCAAACTGTACATCGCGCTCAAACCGCTCGGTTCGATCCGTGATGGAATCAGCGTCACATCGGCGCCGGCTTCGATGAGGTGGGCGAGCTTCTCGTCAAACGTCCTGCGGTAGGCAAATTTCGTCGGATATTTGCGGGCCGCGATCGCCAGCGCGGTCTCGTAACCGGGATCGCCTTCGCCGAGAATAATGAGCCGGACATCATCGGAGAGCAGCCGATCTAGCAACGGCATCAGCAGATCGAACCCCTTTTCCGGGACAAGGCGCGTGACCATTCCAAACACCGGTCCGGACGGCGCCGGCGCGAGCTCGAGCGCATCCAGCAGCAAGTCGCGACAGATCGTTTTACCATCGAGATCGCCCGGCCCGAATTGGCGCGGGAGCAGATGGTCCGTCTCCGGATTCCAGCGCTCGTAATCGGCGCCGCTAAGAATTGCGAGCAACCGCTGGGCATGTTCGCGTAGGACAATGTCCAGCCCGGGCTCATCATTGGGAGCCAATATTTCGCACCGGTAGCGTTCGCTGACGGTCGTGATCCGGTCCGCGAAAACGATTCCGCCCTTGAGCAAATTCAAACGCCCAAAGAACTCGACGCCGCGCGGCTTGAAATATTTCTCGGGAAGATTCGTCAGGTCGAAATCGAGTCCCCAAAAGCTCCCCTGCTCCGCGAGGTGATGGATGGTGAGGACGGTGGCGAAAGGCAATTGCTGGTTGTGCACCAGCACCGGCACGAGCGCCGCCGCCCAATCGTGCGAGTGCAAAATCTGCGGGGTGGGCGTCATCCGGCGCGCCAATTCGAGCGCGGCTTTGCCAAAGAAAATGAAGCGCGCGGCGTTATCCTCGTACGGGACGCCGTGTTCGCCGTAGACGCCCGCGCGATCGAAAAAATCATCGCAACGGACGAAAAAAGTCTGGACGCCGCTGGCGGTCCGGCCTTCCAGGAATTCCGCCACATAATTTCTTGCGCCCACTGGCACGTCAACCGTGACGCCGGTCTCTTTCGCTTGGACCGCAGGGTTTTCTCTGATTTCGCGATAGTACGGCATCGCAATGCCGACCTCATGACTTCGAGCGCGCAATTCCCGCGGCAACGCTTCGAGCACATCCACCAGCGCGGTGGCACGTGCGAGCGGCGGGCCTTCCGCGCTAATCATCAGGATTCTCATGAGAAGACGAAAGCGAACGTCCAACGTCCCACGCTCAACGTCCAACGTTCAATTCCAGAAAAGACAGCGCTGCGAATTCCTTAGTTGGGCGTTGGACGTTGGACGTTGGACGTTGAGCGTTTTCCCTTTTCGGCGTCGCCTAACGAGTACTCGTTCTTGATCCACGACAGCGCTTCCTCCCGGTCACGCAATGCCCCTTCCAATTGCCGCGTCTCCACCGCCTCGAGGATCTCGCCGATCTTCGGTCCCGGCTTTAACCCCAGCGCCAGCAGATCGTCGCCGCGCACCAGCGGCGGTGGAATGATCGGCTCATTCGCAAATTCCTCCCGTTTCTGCCGCAGGAAATCATAGTTATCCAGCATGCCGTGGCTGCTCGCGCAATCGACGCGATGCAACTCCAACTCGTCCTCGAAAGTGGGCCGCGCCATGAAGCGCTTCAATTTCGCCACGCGCATGTTCGGCACGTCCTTGAAGACCATGTGCTGGCGGACTGCTTCCACCGTTGCATCGATTTCCGCGCGGGAAAATCGGAGGCGCTGCATGACCGCTTCCGTCATTTCCGCGCCAAGGCGATCGTGCCCGTTGAAACGGATGCGGCCCTCGTCATCCACGAGGGAGGTCGGCGGCTTGCCGATGTCGTGAAAGAGAACGCTGAGAACGAGCGGCAGCGACGCGCCCGCGGGTAGCAGCTCGAGCATGATCCGCGTGTGCTTGAAGACGTCGCCTTCGGGATGGAATTGGGGCGGCTGCTCGCAGCCTTTCATCGCGTCGAGTTCCGGCAAAACAATTTTCATCAGTCCGCTCGAATCGAGCAGATCCCAGCCGCGCAGACGATTAGGCGAAAGGAAAATTCGGACCAGCTCTTCCCGAATCCGCTCGGAGCTGATCTCGGCAATCGAAGGCGCATGCGCGATGACCGCATCCCAGGTCGCGGGCTCGATCTCGAACCCCAGCACGGTCGCAAACCGCACCGCGCGCAACATCCGCAAACGATCTTCAGCGAAACGCTGCGCCGGATCGCCGATCGCACGGATCAACCGCGCCTCCAGGTCCGCCCGGCCGCCGACGAAATCGATCACCGCGTCCGTTTCCGGATCGAAAAACATTCCATTGATCGTGAAGTCGCGCCGGGCCGCGTCCTCTTCCGCGCTGGCGAAATGCACTTCGATCGGACGTCGCCCATCGAGATACGCGCCATCGGAACGAAAGGTCGCGACCTCGAACTGGAATCCATTTTCCAAGACCACGATCACCCCGAAATGCGCGCCGACCGCGTACGTCCGCGGAAACATTTTCTGCACATCATCCGGCCGCGCGTCAGTCGCGATGTCGATGTCCTTGGGAATGTGGCCGCGCAACAAATCGCGCACGCAGCCGCCGGCGAAGTAGGCGACATGCCTGGCCGCGCGCAGACGTTGCGCTACCTCGCGCGCAGTCAATTCCATTGGCGTAGCGGTATTCATGGTGGCTCGAGCATCCCGCTTGCGAACCAAACGAAACGCAAGCTGGAACCTTGCGCCACCATAACCGATAACGTGGGGAAGATGAAACCGTCGCTGAACTGGCTGCTGGTCTTTGTCCCAGCCGCGGTGGCTCTCCGCTTCTGGCCCGGCCTAACGAATCCGACCGCGCTCTTCATCTGTTCTGCGATCGCGATCGTCCCCGTGGCCGGGTGGATCGGACGCGCCACTGAAGAACTCGCGGCGCGCGTGGGCTCAGGGCTGGGCGGGTTATTGAATGCCACTTTCGGGAACGCCGCCGAGCTGATCATTGCCGGCATCGCGCTTTCCAAAGGCCTGACTAATGTGGTCAAGGCCTCGATTACCGGATCGATCATCGGCAATATTTTGCTCGTGCTCGGCTTTTCCATGTTGCTGGGCGGGACCAGGCACAAAGAGCAGACCTTCAATAAAGCCGGAGCGCGCACTTCGGTGATTTCACTCTCGCTGGCGGCGATTGCGCTGATCATCCCGACGGTTTTTCATTTGTCCGCCGCGGCCAGCCCGGGCGGCTGGAGTCCGGAGGTCGAGCATCAGCTCTCGTTAGGCATCGCGATTGTCCTTTTCCTCACCTACCTCTGTGTGCTGGCGTTCACGCTCAAAACGCACAAGCACTTCTTCATCGGATGCGAGGGAGAATTAAATGAAGAGGTGGAGCACTGGAGCCGGACCAAGGCGGTGGTGATTTTGTTGCTTGCCACCGGGGTAGTCGCGCTGCTTTCGGAGTTCCTGGTTGGAACAATCGAGAACGTGCGCACTTCGCTCGGCGTGACCGAAGTCTTCGTGGGGGTGATTGTGGTCGCCATCGTGGGCAACGCCGCCGAGCATTCGACGGCCGTCGTGATGGCGCTGAAAAACAAGATGGACCTGAGCGTGGGGATTGCCATCGGATCCAGCCTCCAGATCGCGCTCTTTGTCGCGCCGATGCTGGTTTTTCTTTCCTACTTCCTCGGACGACCGATGAACCTCGAATTTTCCCTTCCCGAAATTTTCGCCGTGGCGGCGTCGGTTTACATCATCTTTCAGATCAGCGGCGATGGCGAAACGAATTGGATCGAAGGCGTCCAGCTCCTTTCGGTCTATCTGATTCTCGGATTCCTATTTTTCTACCTTCCGGAAGGACGGATCGCGCGTTAGCGCATTATCGATCTGGAGACGGCGTGCCCTCGGGCCGGCGTGGCTTTTTGAAAGAGTGAATAATGAAACAAACAACCGCGATGCAGATGCAGGAGTCGGCGACGTTAAAGGCGGGCCAGGGGTGCGCCAGCGGGATGTGCAGATCGAAGAGGAGGAAATCGATGACATGACCGTGGATGAAGCGGTCGGTCAGGTTTCCCATGATGCCGCCCAGGAGCAAGGCGAGCGAAACGTCGCGCAACGTGTCCACGGAGCGACGGCGCAGGAGCAACGCCAAAACGAAAACAAAGGCGACGCAGGAAAGGACAATGAAAAAGGTGTTATTGTTCTTGAAGGATCCGAAGGCGGCGCCGTCGTTGGTCACATTCACGAGACTAAAGAAACCGGGCGTGACGACACGCATCTCCTCGGGGTGGACGTGGTGCAGCGCGAACCATTTCGTCACCTGGTCCAAAGCGTAGAGCGGAAGCGAAAGAAAAAGGATGAATTTCATTTGGCGGCTTGGTGATTTGGCGATGGTGCCTCAACCACACCCTCACACCGATCGCACAGGTCCGGATGGGCCGCGCTCTTTCCCACAGTGGGCCGATGGCGCCAGCAACGCCCGCACTTCGCGAAGGTCGTCTTCGAGATCAATGCGGCCGGTTCCTTACCCTCCTCGATCTTCAACTCGCTCAGAATAAAAAATTCCTCGAGCTGCTCGTTCGGAATCGAGGAGATCGCCTCCTGGTCGCAGCGTAAAACCACCGCTGCTTCCAAAGCGTTTCCGATCAATTTCTCCTGGCGCGCGCGCTCGACTGCCTGGCCGATCACTCCACGCAGGCTCAATAACTGCGCGACCTGATGTTCCACCGCAGGATTCCGCCATTCCGCGTTCTGCTCGGGAAATAATTCCAAATGAACTGATTTTGACGTGCCGAGATAACTCCATGCCTCCTCGGCGGTGAAGACCATGATCGGCGCCAGGAGCCGGCAGAGTGCGTCAAAGATTCGATGCATGGCCATTTGCGTGGCGCGGCGGCGCGGCGAATCCGGCGCATCGCAATACATCCGGTCCTTTGTGATATCCACGTAGAGGCTGCTCAAATCGACCGCGCAAAACTGGTTGAGCGTGTGATAGACCTTGTGAAATTCGTAGCCCTGATAAGCAGCGCGGCAATCCGCAATCACACTTTCCAGCCGATCGAGAATCCACCGATCGACGAGGGTTAAACTCAGCTCTTCTGAAGCTACGGGAAAGTCCGCCAGGTTCCCGAGCAAAATCCGCAGCGTGTTGCGAATGCGGCGATAAGTGTCGCCGAGACGCGTGAACATCTCTTCCGAGAACGGCACGTCGTCGGTGTAGTTCACGCTGCTTACCCAAAGCCGAACGATATCGGCGCCATGCTTGCCGACGAAGTGGCCCGCATCCATCGGCTTGCTGTAGCTGCTCGATTTCGAAATCTTCTTGCCGTCGACATCAACGACGAACCCGTGGGTCACGCAGGTTTTGTAGGGCGCGCGGTTGTGCAGCGCCACGCTCGTCATGAGCGACGATTGGAACCAGCCGCGATGCTGGTCCGTCGCTTCGAGATACATGTCGGCCGGATCGCGCAACGCGGGATTCGTGGCAAGGACCGCGGCGTGCGAAACGCCGGAATCAATCCAGACATCGATGGTGTCGTTGCGATGGCGCGTGCCTTCCGGCAATCCGAGCTCGGCCGCGAGCGCGGAATCATCAAGCTCGAACCAGACGTTCGATCCGCGTTTGGCCACGAGGTCAGCCAGCTTCCGGATCCAGGCGGGATCGAGAATGGCGTCGTCCTGAGCGGAATAAAAAACCGGCAGCGGCACGCCCCAGCTCCGCTGGCGCGAGATCACCCAATCGGGCCGTGATTCCACCGTGCCCGAAATGCGGTTCTCCCCCCAGCCGGGCAGCCAGCGCACATTCTTGATCGCGGCCAGCGCGTTCGCGCGCAGATCGTCGATGCGAATGAAAAATTGCTCGACCGCGCGGAAGATGATCGGCGTTTTCGAGCGCCAGCAGTACGGGTAGGAATGCTGATACGCTGCTTCGCTGATGAGCATCCCCTTCTCGCGCAGCAAGGCGACGATGTCGGCGTTCGCATCGAAAACATACTTGCCGGTGAGGTCTGGCAGGCCGGCTTCATCCGTGTAGCGGCCATGATCGTCCACCGGCGACAAAATTTGCAGTCCATGCTTTCGGCCTAACGAGTAGTCGTCTTCGCCGTGCCCGGGCGCGATGTGGACCGCGCCGGTGCCGGTATCCATCGTGACGAAATCGGCGGCAAAAATAGCAGCGGTGCGCGGCAGGAAGGGATGTTGCGCGGTCAGGCCTTCGAGCTGGCTGCCGGGAAACGAGCTGATCGGTTCGCCCGTCGGTTCGAAACCCGTCGCGGTGCAAAACGCTTCCACCAGCGATGCCGCCAGAACAAGCATCTCGGAAACACCTTCTTTTCTAAATTCCCGCGCGACGTACAGCTCTTTCGGATGGACTGCGATCGCGAGGTTCGCCGGCAGCGTCCAGGGCGTTGTGGTCCAGATAACAATGCTCGCTTTGCCCGCGAGGTCGCCGGTGGCGATCGGAAATTTCACGTAGACCGCTGTGTCCTGGCGGTCCTGATATTCTACTTCCGCTTCGGCCAGCGCGGTCTGCGCACCGGTGCTCCAAAAAACCGGTTTCATACTTTCGTAAACCAGACCTTTTTCCACGAAGATCGCGAAGGCGCGGATGATCTCCGCTTCGTAGGCTGGATCGAGCGTGAGATACGGGCGTTCCCAATCGCCGAAAACGCCGAGCCGCTTGAATTGCTCCCGCTGGATGCCGATGAATTTGCGCGCGAACGCTTCCGATTTCTGGCGCACTTCGAGCGGCGAAAGCCCGCGTGATTCCTTCACGACTTTGTATTCGATGGGCAATCCATGGCAATCCCATCCCGGCACATATGGCGCGCGAAAGCCCGCCATCGTTTTCGATTTCACCACGAGATCTTTCAGGATCTTGTTCAGCGCGGTGCCCATGTGGACGTCGCCGTTCGCAAAGGGCGGGCCGTCATGCAGGACGAATAGTTCGCGCTCGGCGCGCGCGTCCTGGATTTGCTGGTAGAGGCCGGCTTCTTCCCATTTCTTGAGCATCTCCGGCTCGCGCGTGGCGAGGTTTGCCTTCATCGGAAAATCCGTTTTCGGCAGGTTGAGCGTCTCTTTGTAATTCTGGCTCATGCGCGGAGCGGCGAGGCTAACATCCGAGGCGGGAGTACGCAACGGAGCGGGGGCAGTGCTGTCATCCCGAGCCGCGCAGACGGCGAGGGACCTCGCAGTCGCTCTATGACTACGCAAATTAGAAATCGCAGTAATCGATGGTCGCGCTTCGTGGGTGGCGAAGCGATTCTTGTGTGAATTTTCTGCGACTGTGAGGTCCCTCGCCGTCTGGGCGGCTCGGGATGACAGCGAGCGGTTGAATTAAACTCAGCGGTTCCGCGTGGACGCGGGTGCTTCGGCCTGTTCCTTTTCGCTGCCCGGGCCGAAGAGCATCGAGAAGACGACAAAAACGGAGGCGCGCGGTGCATCGTGCGTCACTCCAAAGAGCGGAGAAATATCCACCCGCGTGTTTTTCGACGGCTTCCACGCGATCGTCGGACCGATGACGAACCGGTTGGAAGGGCTTTCGCCACCATCGCGGATTCCCGCATCCGTAAACGAAGTGAACTGCATCTCCACGCCGACCTTGAGGCGTTCGTTCGGGAGAAGGACCGGAAACATCAAGCTTTGAGCAAAGCCGATTTCCCGTCCGCGATCGCCGCCGATTTCCTGTTCGAAGAAACCGTTCAACGCCCATTCGAAATGGTCGCCAAAATCCTGCGCGAGCAGCAGCCGCAATTCATAGGCGTCTGGCAGCGGTTTGTTTTCGTGAAGAAAATCCTGCGCTTCATTTTTCTCCAACGGCGCCGGTGGACCTTCGTCATGGAGAATATGTCCAAGACCGAATTTGTACTCGACGAAAATAGTGGGGTTGAGCGGAATCTTGTTCCAATCGGCGAAGGCGTAGCGGCCTTCCAGGCTGAAGGTGCGTTCCTGCGTTCGGCCGCGAAAGTTTTCCAGCGTGTTCTCGACGGCCACGCCAAAGCGATAGGGAAGGCCGAGTTCGATTTCCTGGGTCAGGCTGTGGTCGGGACGATTAAAACGAAGCGCATCGCCCTGGTAGAAAAGCCCGGCGTAAACGGCGCCCGGTGGCAGCACATAAGCATTCACCAGATTTGAAAAGCGATTGCGGGAGAAACCGGGGGGCGCGCCATAAGCGCTGGGCACTTCTTCGCCGGTGACCACGAGGGGTTCGCTCATCGCGGTCTGCGCCTGCATCGACGGATGAAGGGCGAGCCAGGAGAAAAGCCCCAGTAATATTTCTGCGAAAGCCAGTGCTGTTTGCGTGCCTCGTATTTGCATCGCTTTGCATTACGGATTTGTAATGTTTGAGGCAAGATTATTTTCAGATGCCGCCGGCGGATGCGGGAAGATAAGGGTCACGGTCGTCCCGTGCGCCACTTCGCTCGTCACCGCTGCGGACCCTCCATGAAGATCGGTGATCGATTTCACCAGGGCGAGACCCAGGCCCGAACCTTGTGAGCTGCGCGATGAATCCACGCGATAGAATCGATCAAAGATACGTGGAAGATGTTCCGCGGTTATTCCGTGGCCGGTATCCTGGACCGAAACTTCCGAGTGCGCGGCGCGGTCAGCGATCTTGATTGCGATCGTACCTCCGGCGGGCGTGAAGCGCAGCGCGTTCTCCACCAGATTGCTCACGGCCCGGCCAAAGAGCATGGGATCGGCATGAATTTCCGCTGTCCCTGAACGCGTGATCGAGACGCGGCGCTCTTCCGCGATCGGATCGTAATATGCGGCGATTTTCTCCACCGCCGCCGCTCCGTCAAAGAGCGTGCGCTTGATATCTCCTTCCGCCGCTTCCGCGCGCGCGAGGAAAAGCAGGTTATCGACAATCCCGGAAAGCCTTTCGCATTCGGCCACACTTGATCCGATTACTTCGCGGTATTCATCCGGCGTGCGCGCCCGGGTCAGGGCCACTTCCGCTTCGCCCCTGATATTTGCGATGGGCGTGCGGAGTTCATGGGCGAGATCGGCGGAAAATTGAGAAAGACGGGTGAATGAATCTTCGAGGCGATCCAGCATTTGATCGAAAGCCGTGGCGAAAGGTTGGAGCTCGCGCGGCCATCC
>JBEEHO010000370.1:0-3704 GCA_041167425.1 Verrucomicrobiota bacterium
TCGGTGGCACAGTGGCGAACGCCTTGTTGTCCGCGTTCAGGAATTTGTGGTCGAAGCCATCGCGCAGAACTCGATCCACCCGCTCCTTGATTTCGCTGATGTTCATCAGCATCCCGGTCGCGGAATCGACGCTGCCGGAGAAGATGAAATACGCGACGTAATTCCGCCCGGTGCCATAGCGCGCCGATGTCTCGGGTCCGAACGCCGCCAGGTTTTCGGCATCGCTCCAGCCTTGGACGAACAAACGCCGGGAGGCGGAGAATTCGAGCCGCTTGCTGACGGTCAGGAGCATGGCGCTACCGCTCGTTAGGCCAGCAACGCGAGAAATTCGGACCGCGTCCGCGCATCCTCTTTAAACGATCCGAGAAGGCATGAGGTTTTCATGACCGAGTTTTGTTTCTCGACGCCTCGCATCATCATGCACAAATGTTTCGCCTCGATCACCACCGCCACGCCACTCGGGTGCAAGGCCCTCATGAGCGCGTCCGCGATCTGCATGGTGAGCTGTTCCTGGATTTGCAGGCGCCGGGCGAAGACATCGACGATGCGCGCCACTTTGGACAGCCCGATCACTTTTCCGTTCGGAATGTAAGCGACGTGCGCTTTGCCGATGAAAGGCAGCAGGTGATGTTCGCACATCGAATAAAGCTCGATGTCCTTGACCAGGATGATTTCGCTCGCGTCGGAGTGGAAGATCGCCTGGTTGACGATCTCGTCGAGATTCTGCCGGTAACCGTTCGTGAGGAACTCGAAAGCTTTCGCGGCGCGCGCGGGCGTCCTGAGTAAACCTTCGCGCTGGGGATCTTCGCCCACCGCCTCGAGTAATTCGAGATAGGAGCGCTCCATCCCCGCAAGCTTGGCCGCGCCGCAACGCGGCAATGCTCGAATCCGGCGCTCCGCGGCCTCCAGTTCCGTCTCGTGATTTTGTCCGGCCACTTGCTTAATCCAACCAGCTCAGCGGATATTTGGGATCGTCCAGGGCAAGGGATTCCTCCGTCAATTCGAGGGTATGCGCGGTATCGAACATCACCGCGAGCTCTTCGGTCCGCAGCGCATCCTTGCTCGCCATGATCGTCCCCGGATGCGGCCCGTGCGGGATCCCGCGCGGATGCAGCGTGATCGATCCGCTCTCGATGCCGCGGCGCGATCCGAAATTTCCGCGCACGTAAAAAAGAACCTCGTCCGCCTCCACGTTATCGTGGACCCAGGGAATTTTTACCGCTTCCGGATGCGTATCGAGCAGCCGCGGCGCGAAGGTGCAGATGACGTAACCGCGAACCTCGAAGGTTTGATGGATCGGCGGCGGCTGATGCACCGTGCCGGTGATCGGCTCGAAATCGGCCGCGTTAAAAGTAAAGGGATAGAGATAGCCATCCCAGCCGAGCGCATCGAAAGGATGATGAGCGAGAGTGACGCGGGTCAGGCGCGGACCATCCTTCACCAAAACCTCGACGTCTTCCTCGCGATCGATCGTGAGCATTTCGGTGGGCGCGTGGAAATCGCGTTCGGAATAGGGCGAGCCCATTCGAATCTGACCTTCGTGATTCAAATAACGTTGCGGAATTCTCACCGGGCCGGCGGATTCCAGGATGAGGTAATCTTCCTCCTCCACCTTGTCGGGCACGAGGCGATAGGTGATGCCGCGAGGGATCACGATGTAATCTTCCGCGCGGTAACGCAGCTTGCCGAACACCGTTTCGAGCGTGCCGGCGCCGTGAAAAACAAAGATCACTTCATCGGCGCCGCCGTTCTTATAATATTCGAACTCGCCGTAAGTTTTCGCCGGCCGCGCGCGGTAAGCGGTCATGTCCGCGTTGAAGAGCATCGGGATGCGGCCCGTGTAGAGATCGCCGCGCCGCGGGATTTCCGCGGTCTTGATGTGATGATGCCGCAGCGGGCTCTCCGCGACTTTCTTCGGGGCCCAATATTTGATCAGCTCGACATTCCGCACCCGCGTGGGCGGCCGCAGATGATAAATGATCGAGTAGGCTTCGTTGAAACCTTCCGTCGTGATGACGTGCTCGTAGGCGATCCCCTCATTCTTGAAAGAAGGCCCGCCGCCATCGCGATGGAACCAGATGTGATGCTTCTTCGGAACCTCACCCAGCTTCTGATAATACGGCATGTCGTTAGTCCTCTAGAGATTTCCCCTGGCATCCTGCTCTTTCTCCAGCGCCTCAAAGAGCGCTTTGAAATTGCCTTTGCCAAAACTCTTCGCGCCTTTGCGCTGGATGATTTCGAAAAAGAGCGTCGGCCGGTCTTCGACTGGCTTGGAAAATATCTGGAGCAGATAGCCCTCCTCATCGCGATCGATCAGGATGCCCAGCCGCTGCAAGGGCTCGAGGTCTTCGTCGATCTTGCCCACTCGATCGAGCACCGTGGCGTAATAGCTGGCCGGTATCTTGAGGAATTCCACGCCCCGCTTTTGCAAATCGGTCACGGTTTTCACGATGTCGTTCGTGGCCACCGCCACGTGTTGGACGCCTTCGCCGTTGTAGAAGTCGAGATACTCTTCCACCTGCGACTTCTTCTTGCCTTCGGCCGGCTCGTTGATCGGAAACTTCACGAATCCGTTCCCATTGCTCATGACCTTGCTCATCAAGGCTGAGTATTCGGTCGAGATGTCCTTGTCATCGAAGGTCAGAATATTTCGGAACCCCATTACGTCTTCGTAAAACTTCACCCAGGGATTCATCTGGTTCCAGCCGACATTCCCCACGCAATGATCGACGTAGAGAAGGCCGGTCTCCGGCGGGTTGTAGGGCGATTCCCATTTCCGGAATCCCGGCATGAAGACGCCGCGATAGTTACCGCGCTCGATGAAAAGGTGAACGGTATCGCCATAAGTATGGATGCCGCTCATCACGAGCTCGCCATCGTCATCCGTCAGAGTCGTCGGCTCGAGATAACTCTTGCCGCCACGCTTCGTCGTCTCTTCCCAGGCCGAGGTGGCGTCTTCCACCTTCAAGGCCAGCACCTTCACGCCATCTCCATGTTTATGGATGTGTTCCGTGATCGGATTGTTCGACCGGAGCGGCGTCGTGAGAACGAACGTCAATTTATTCTGGCGAATGACGTAGCTCGCCTTCTCCTTCGTGCCCGTCTCCGGTCCGGAATACGCGAGACTTTGAAAACCGAAGGCAGTCTTATAAAAATGCGCGGCTTGCTTGGCGTTTCCGACGTAAAACTCCACGTAATCCGTCCCTTGCAAGGGGAGAAAATCGGTTTCGGCGGAGGAGCTGGTTTTGGGCGCGGCGATTGTTGTTTCCATGGCGAGATTTAGGTTTTCCGACCAGTTACGTTAACCCACTGCGAACAGCTTTCAAACGGCGGACGATGACGCACACCGGAGAGGTAAGGACTGGTCGCGGAAGTCAAATGAAGAAACAATCTTGACCTGGCCGATGCCTTACCTCCAACTACCGCCGGCGCAAGTTGTGCGATCCTGCTCGTCGAACCCGAAACAAATCGTGGGCCGAGACGGCGGCAAAGCGTCAGAGACCTGAGAAGAACAAGTAAAGAAAGGACAGCGTATGGCAGCAGAAAAGAGGGCTGAGAAATGGGAAGGCGAAGGCAAACCTGAAGGAAAGGGCGGAATGAGCATGCCGCCCACAACGCATCAGGAGGTTGAGGGCCGAAAGGGAGGCGTGGTCTTCGCGTGCTGGAAATGCGGGGCCGAATGTTCCATCCCGGAGAATCAATCC
>JBEEHO010000371.1:0-15486 GCA_041167425.1 Verrucomicrobiota bacterium
TGAATGGGTTCGCCCAGGAGCCGGCTCGCTTCACCGAGGTTCGGGGTGACGAGAGTGGCCAGGGGAAATAAGTCGCGCTCATAACTTTCGATGGCCTCCTCGCGCAGGAGCAGATCACCGCTCGTGGCGACCATGACCGGGTCAATCACCAGAGGCGCGGCGGCATTTCCCTTCGCCGTACGTGCGCGAAGCGTCCGCGCTACTTCCGACACAATCTGCGCCGAGAAAAGCAGACCGGTCTTGATGGCCGCGACTGGAAAGCTTTCGAGCAGGACTTCGATCTGCGCGCGGACCATCTCCACGCTGACGGCCTCGATTTTCGAAACGCGGCCGGGCGTTTCCGCCACCACGCAGGTGATCGCGGTCAATCCGTAAACGCCGAACGCGCCAAAAGTCTTCAGATCTGCCTGGATGCCCGCGCCGGCACTGCTATCGGAACCGGCGATGGTGAGAGCAACGGGGATTTCAGCGTTCGCCGGCATTTTGTGCGAACACGCCACCCACGGCGCGGCGTCTAAGCGGCCGCAGTGGCGGCGCCATCACTGCCGATGGCTTCGACGGGGCAGCCTTCCATCGCTTCCTTGCAGAGTGCTTCTTCCTCGGGACTTTCCGGCTGCTTGTAAACATAGGAATGGCCGCCGTCGTCATTGCGTTTGTAATTCGCGGGCGCGGTTTCCCGGCAGAGATCGCAATCGATGCACTGGTCATCGACGTAGAATTGCCCCTCTACATTTTCCGGATACTTGTTCGCTGCATCAGCCATAAGTTCGCCTGCTAAAAGCGAAATGGAACGTAGGAAGAAACATGCGCCACGCAATGGAATTTTACGCGCTGCCGCGCAACCGTGAGACTCGTCAACCGCGATGAATGTGTGATGCCGGCCAGACCGCCCGATGAAAGCTGACACTTCGACCACGCTGCGCGCATTCCTGATCGAGCTCGCGGTATACGGCGTTCTCGTCACCGGGTATTTCTTTCTGGTGCTTCATTTCCTGTCCGGCTGGTTGCAGGACCTGCATCTCCATCATGTGAAACTCTACGCGCTGGTCGCGATTGCCCTCATTATCGGACAGGCGGTGATCCTGGAAACGGTCACGACCTGGCTCTTCCGTCTGATCCGCGGGCGTTCGGAATAAATATGTTTTTCCCGATCTCGAACTCCCACATCAGCCCGATCTATCTCGCCATTATCGGCTTTTTGATTGGCGTGATGGGAGGATTCTTCGGGGTCGGCGGAAGTTTTATCGCGGGGCCGGCGCTGCGGGCGGTGGGACTGGATTGGAACTTCGCGGTCGGAACGGACCTCGCGCACATCGTCGGAAAATCCGTGGTCGCGGCGAAGCGGCATCGCGCGCTGGGCAATGTCGATCTCCGTCTCGGATTGATCATGGCGGTAGGGACAATGGGTGGCGCGGAAGTCGGCGCGCAGTTGATCCAAATGCTGAAGCGGGCCGGCAACGTGAACAACGTGGTCAGCATCGTCTCCATCGTGATTTATGTGAGCATCTCCAGCTTCATGATTTGGGAGGCATGGCGGACACTTCATCAACAAAAGAAACGCCGGCCGCGCACGAAAATCGCGGGCACTGCGGCCAAGCAGGACGAGTCCTCCTTTAGCCACCGGACCAGGGCGATCCAGCGTTTGAATCTGTGGCCGATGATTTCGCTGCCGACCTCCGGCGTGAGAATCTCACTCTGGGTGATCGTGCTCGTCTCGTTCATCGGCGGATTGTTCAGCGGTTTTCTCGGCGGTGGCGCCGGTTACATCCGGATGCCGATGCTCGTGTATGTCCTCGGGATTCCCACGCATCTCGCGGTGGGGACCGACCTTTTCGAGATCATCATTTCCGCCAGCTACGGAACCTTCAGCCATGCCATCAAGGGCAATGTGGATATCCTGATTGCGCTGGTCATGCACACGGGCGCGGCGATCGGTGCGCAGATCGGTGCGATCTCGACCCAATATTTTGCGGGCCCGAAAATCCGCCTCGCTTTCGTGCCGCTGCCGCTGATCGGCGCGGTTATTGTGATTTATACCATGTGGACCGGACACAAGCTCTAGCTCATGCGCATTCTAATTTGCAGCGACGGCTCCGACCCGGCTGACAAACCAGTGCGCCTCGGCGGCCTCGTAGCCGGCCCATGCCAGGCCGAAACGACGCTGCTCGGAATCGCGGAGGTCTCCGGCGACGAGGGCCCATTGCGCGCGGCTCTGGAAAAAGAGGCGGAAAAACTCCGCGGTTTTGGCGTTTCACCCGAGCTCATCCTGCGGACCGGCGAACCGATTCGAGAAATACTCCATCAGACCACGGAGAAGCAGTACGATCTCACCATCATCGGCGCGGAGCGCAAAGGGACCACCGGGCTTTATTGGCGCGCGGAAAAAAGCTATGAGGTGATCAAAGCCATTCCGTCACCGGTCCTGCTCGCGACCGGAGGATGCGAAACGTTGAAGAGCTTTGTCGTGTGCACCGGCGGGAAAAATTACATTGACGCGGCGGTGCAGTTAACCGGCAAAGTGGCGGCCGCGGTGGGCGCATCAGTGACGCTCCTGCATGTCATGGCGGAGCCGCCCGCCATTTATGCCGACCTCGTCCGGCTCGAGGAAGACGTCGATCGGTTATTGAGCTCGGGTTCCGAGCTTGGGCGCAACTTGCTGGCGCAAAAGAAAAGCCTCGAGCAACTCGGCGTAGTGACGGAAGTGCGCGTCCGCCACGGTCTCGTCCTCAGCCAGGTCTTCGCCGAAGTGGGCGAACGAAAACACGATCTTATCGTGACCGGCTCTTCGCAGACGCGCGGACCACTGGGGCATTACATCATGGGTGACCTGACGCGGAGCATCGTAAATCGCGCGCACGTGCCGGTGCTCGTGGCGCGGCCCGCGAAGTCGAGCGGCGCAGTGCGCCCAGGTTTTTGGAGCGCGCTGAAACAGATGTTCGGCTCGGCCCAGACTCCAAGCTGATTACCGGCCGTTGCGCGCGGTGGGCAGGTCGATTGTCCCGCTGGATTGCGCACGCATTAACGCTTCACCGATCAGGACCGCGTCCACCCCGCATGCCCTGATCCTGGCCAGGTCCTCGGCCGTCCTGATTCCACTTTCGCTGACCAGGACAATCCCATCGGGGACGTCCTCGCTCAGTTTTTCCGTCACGCCCAAATCGATTTCAAAGGTGGCGAGGTTGCGATTGTTGATGCCAATAATCTTGGCGGTGGTTTCGAGCGCGCGTTCCAATTCCGCGAGCGTGTGCACCTCCACGAGGACATCGAGCTGATAAATTTCCGCCGCTTCCAGTAACGCAACGAGCTGTTCCTGCGCGAGCGCCGCCACGATGAGCAGGATCGCGTCCGCGCCCGCGGCCGCCGCCTCCAGGATCTGAATTTCTTCGAGAATGAAGTCCTTCCGCAGGAGCGGCGGACTCACCGCCTCCCGGATTAGTGCCAGGTAACTGAGGTGTCCCTGGAAGAATTTTTCGTCAGTGAGAACAGAAATCGCGTCCACCCCGGCGCGCGCGTAATTCTTCGCGATCTCGAGTGGATCGAATGACTCAACGATCACGCCGGCGGATGGCGACGCTTTTTTTATTTCCGCGATGAGCGCCAGCTGACCGGGTCCCCGCTGGAGCGCGGAAGCGAAACCGCGAGAATCATTCCGGCGCAGCGCGGCCTGGCGCAATTCCTCGCGGCGCGGGCGCAACCGCTCGATTTCGGATCGCTTCTCGCGCAATATTTCATCGAGCTGGTTCATGGCCTTTGCGCATCTCTAGCAGATGACGTCTGTGATTCCATCGAATCTCTTCTGGCGCCGTGGCAAGCCGCTTGCGGCTTTGTGAGTGGGTGGCATGTTCCCCGCGTTCTGCATTCAGGCCGAAGTAGCTCAGTTGGTAGAGCAGCTGATTCGTAATCAGCAGGTCACGGGTTCGAGTCCCGTCTTCGGCTCCAATCCACTTTGGAAATGAAGCGAAAAATTCTGTTTCTTTCGCTCTTTTCCTTGCTGCAGTTTTTGCTGGCTCACTTTGTCCTGATCCAGGGCTTCGCCAACTCAGGTGATGAGCAGGCTTTTCTGTTCCAGGCCAGAATGTTTTCGCATGGTCAGCTTTACCTGGAGGACCCGATTTATGATCGCGCGAATCCACTCAACAAATACGTGGCCGCGGATGCGATGGATGATGCAGGGGGGCGCCGCTTCTCCAAATACGATCCGGGCTGGGCCGGATTGCTTGCACTGGGGGCGAGGCTGGGGGTGGAATGGATCGTTGCGCCATTGCTCGGTGCGCTGACAGTTTTTCTACTGTTGTCCCACGTCGGCCGCCGGATTGGTGACCAGTTCGTCTGGATCGCGTGGTGGTTGATCGCGCTCTGCTCGTTCTTCTTCCTCAGTGTCGCCAGCTTCGGATCGCACACCGGCACGATGGCCTTTCTTTTTGCCGCGTTCTATTTTAATGACGGCACGCTCGACGATGGCCCGGCGCAACGCTCCCACTGGCGACTGCTCGGGGTGGGCTTGCTTCTCGGCTATTGCTCTCTCATCCGTTACCTCGATTGGATTCCGCTGATGGCCTGGATCGCTTTCGATCTGTTGCGTCAGAGAAAAATCAAAGGACTCATCCTCCTCCTGCTCGGATTCGGCCTGCTCGCGTCCTGTCACTTGTTTTACAATCAGATCCTTACCGGCAATGCGCTGATGCCGCCCGCCTTCCACGACGCAAGAGGAGATCGGGCGGGCCGTCTGGGCGTTTCGTGGATGGGTTTCTGGGTCACCGCCCAGCGACTCTGGCGCACAATCTATGCTTTTCCGCCGGCTCTCTTGCTACTGCTGTGCGTGGTGCGGTCGTGCCGCAGCGCGCGATTGAAAGTGTATCTGACGCTATTCGCGCTCGCGGTCGCCACCTACTTTTTTTACGCCTGGAGTCCCGGTGGACCCGGGCCCCGATACTATTTCCCTTACTTCCCATTTCTTATTCTCGCGGTGGTTGAGGTGGTTCGACTTGCCCGGGATCAGAAGATTGGCCGGGTCGCGTGGCGCGTGGCGTGGGCGAGCCTCATCCTTTGCAGTTTCGCCTACGCAGCCGATCAAACCCGCGAGATTTACAAACGACGCGACCTCGAGCGTGTCGTGGCGACTATTCCGCAAACGAAAAAAATCATTTTGCTGGAGACCGGCACCTACCAGATGGATATACCCGACCTGATTAGGAATCCACCGGACTTATGGTCCGCCGATACGCTCTACTTTGTGTATGACGGCGGAGCCGGCATTGCGCCTCTGCTGAAACGATTTCCCCGGCATAACGTTTATGTCTATCGGTACCCCGGCTCGCTCAAACCGTGGAATGGATGAGATAGGCGGTGAGGCGATTCGTCTGCTTCGCCTGCCTAAAACTTTAGCGATGGACTCAGCAGATGGCTGTAGCACGCGAAAGAAATAAAGATGACGCTGGCGAAGAGCAACAGCGTGGCGTGAACGCGCGGCCACCAGCCGAGATCTGAAATCCTCCAGAATCTCAGCGCCGCCATTGCGAGCACGATCAATCCGGCCGCAGCGAGCCATCCGGTTAGATGGGAAGCGATCAGCCACGGAGTAAGGCCATCGCCGAGATAGGAAATGTTGGTGTCGATACGACTCATCGGCAAAGCCACCAGCACGAGGAAGCCGATCTCCAGAATGCAGACGATGCGCGATAGACGAAAAAGGAAACGGTCCCGCGGCAACAAAGGCAATGGCCGCGCGTAACGTCTGCGAATTATTGCCGCAACCGGCCAAAGCACCACGGTCGCAAGCAAGAGCGCGAGACTCCCGCCAACTAGCGGAAGGATCAGCGTCTTGCTGGCAAAGCCCGTGACGCGCTGCTCCAAGGTAACCGGGCTGGCCCAAAGCTCCGTCACCGCACCCTGTTCATTGCGACGAAAAGCGATCAGGTCCGGTCCATCCACTTCGTGATAGAGAAGCGGACCGATCTCACGCCAGCGTTTGAGGTTGCCGCGCAAATTTTTGTTACCCTCCAGGGTCAGGATTCCCTTTTCATCGCTCCGGACCGCGAATTGGCCGAGGATCGCGCTTATTTTCAAAAACGTGGATTCGGAGCGGCGACTGGTGTTGTAAAGTCCGGAAACGGCGCGGCCGTCCGCTTGCGCTGTCTTCGGATCAACCTCCGGCGGAGAGAGCTCTGGATCTGGATAATATCGATTCAAGAATGCGCGGATCACTTCGCCCCGTCCGCCACCAAAGCGCGAGCCGGCGCTGTTATATGAAATGAAAAGGCCGACATTCGCCGCCGGGATCAGGATCATGTCGCTGTGGAAATAGATCGTGTCGCCGGCATGTCCGACGATGCGCGGCCCGCCCGAAGAATATTCCATCAGGACGAAACCAAGCGCGCGCAGCGCGGGATGAAGCTCGAACTGATGCGCTTCCATGGCGCGAACCGTTTCCGGTTTTAGAATAGTCCCTCCCTCCAGCGTGCCGTTAGCCAGGAATGCGAGCATGAGTCGCGTCATGTCCGTGCCGGTGGTGGAGAGGGCGCCGGCGGGAGCGGCGGCAATAAATTCAAAACTCTTCGCGCCTTGGGCCGCGGCGAGATAACCCTGCGACATGTCCTTTTCGAGCGTTGACGGCAGCGGTTGGGCGAAAGTGGAATGCTCCATGCGCAGCGGTTCCAGGATGTGCGCCGCGATGTATTTCTCGAACGGCTCGCCCGACGCGCGCTCGACGATGTAACCAGCGAGCGTCAATCCATAATTGGAATACGATGGCACGGTTCCCGGCCGGAAAATTCGCGCCGGCAAGGCGCCCGTCAGATAATCACGGAGAGGCCGCATCCCATTGGCGCTGGACACGAAGAGGTTCTTCAACGTCTCTTCGAATCCGGCGGTGTGGGTGAGAAGGCGCCGTAAGGTAATGGGTTCGGGGAATGTTTTTGGAAGGGCGAAGTCGAGGTAATCGTTTACGTCGCGATCGAGATCGAGTTTGCCCTGCTCGACCAGCTGCATCACGGCCGTCGCGGTGAATACTTTCGAAATGGAGCCTGGACGAAATAATGTCTGGTCTGCCACGACCAGCTTTTTCGCCGCGACGTCGGCATAGCCGTAACCCTTGGCCAGCAAGACCTGGCCATCCTTCACGACCGAGACGACCGCTCCCGCCATATCGCGACTGGAAAGCTGAGCCGGAAGAAGCGCGTCGAGAAACGCTTCGAGATCCGCCTTCGTCAGCTCATGGGAGCCGCTTGGTTCCGGGACCACGGCGGCCGAAGCGGCCGGAGCCGGAGAAAAAATCGGAGTGGGCGCAGGACCCTGGGCCGTTCCATTCTCTGACAGCGCGAAAGCGAATAGGAATACGCATGTCGCGATGGCGACGCGATGGCCGGACCAAAAGAGAATTTTCACGCGCCGATTCTGCCGGGACGTTTAGTTGCTGGCAAGAGTCTTGGCGGCAGCGAAGGTCTCGCCATGGATGCGAAAGTCCGAAAGTCACTTTCACGAACAGTTTTGTTCCGGCTGGTTGTTGCTGCGTTTATCTTCGGCGATTACTCGAGAGCCAGCGCTGAGATCGAGCAGGATTTCAAGCAAGCGTTGCATTGGCGCAACATCGGGCCGTTTCGCGGAGGCCGAACCCGGGCCATCGCCGGCGTCCCTTCGCAGCCGAATGTGTTTTATATCGCGCAGGTTAATGGCGGCGTCTTCAAAACGACGGATTACGGGCGGACCTGGCAACCAATTTTCGACGACCAGCCGACAGGTTCAGTCGGTGCGATCGCCGTTTCACTTTCCAATCCTGAGATCGTCTATGTGGGCAGCGGCGAAGGTTTACATCGTCCCGATTTGTCGGTTGGCGACGGCATTTATAAATCGAGTGACGCGGGCCGGACCTGGACGCATCTCGGCCTCCGTGATGGTCAGCAAATCGCGCAGATCGCGGTCGATCCGCGCAACGCGGATCGTGTTTTTGTCGCGGTCGCCGGTCATCCTTATGGACCGAACGAAGAACGCGGAATCTTCCGCTCCACCGATGGCGGAAAAAGTTTCGAGAAGATTCTTTACCACGACGAAAACACGGGCGGCGGGGACGTCCAGATCGATCCGGCGAACCCGGAAATTGTTTACGCTTCGTTGTGGGAGGCGCGGGAAGGTCCGTGGGAAAATGGCAGTTGGAACGGCGGCAACGGGGGAATCTTCAAGTCGATCGATGGCGGGAAGACTTGGAATCAGCTCCGCAAAGGTCTGCCCGAGGCGATCGTTCAAGCAAATCTCGCGGTCGCACCGGCGGCGACCAGGAGTCTTTTCGCCGCTGTCCTGACGCCGAAAGCCGCGGGACTTTATCGTTCCGACGATGGAGGCGAAAATTGGTTCGTCGCCACGACCGATCCGCGCCCGGGCCTGGCCATCGGGGGCGGGGATTTGCCGGTGGTGCGATTTGATCCGAAGGACGCAAACACCGTTTATTCCGCGACCGTCGTCTGCTGGAAATCAACCGACGGCGGGAAAACCTGGAAGGGTTTGCGCGGTGCGCCGGGCGGCGATGATTACCAAAATGTCTGGGTCAATCCGAATAACACCGCGATCATTCTGCTCGGGAGCGACCAGGGCGCTATCATCACCGTCAACGGCGGCGAAAGCTGGAGCTCGTGGTTCAATCAATCCACGGCGCAGCTCTATCACGTCAGCGCGGATAACGCGTTTCCCTATCGTTTGTGCAGCGGGCAGCAGGAGAGCGGTTCGGTTTGCATTTCAAGCCGGGGGGAGGATGGCGAGATCACTTTCCGCGAATGGCATCCCGTCGCGGCGGAGGAATACGGATATGTCGCCCCCGATCCGCTCGATCCGGATATTATCTACGGCGGCAAACTGACGCGTTACGATCGCCGCACCGGACAGGCGCAAAACATCCTGCCGAAACCATTTCGCGCGCCCGATTTCCGGATGCTGCGCACGCAGCCCGTGCTTTTCTCGCCGATCGATCCCCATCTTCTCTTTTTCGCGGCCAACACACTTTGGAAAACGCGCGATGGCGGACAGAATTGGGAACAAATCAGCCCGGATTTGACGCGCAAGACTTTTGAAATTCCGGCTACCGTCGGGAAATATCGCTCGGAACCTACGGCCGCGCCGACGCCCCGCGGAGTGATCTATACCGTGGCGCCTTCGCCGCTCGATCCGAACCGAATCTGGGCCGGCACCGACGACGGATTGATTCATGCGACCACGGACGGCGGAAAAAATTGGAAGGACGTCACGCCGCCGCAGATTTCCGCCTGGCAGAAAATTTCGCTGATCGACGCCGGACATTTCGACGCAAACACAGCGTACGCCGCCGTGAATACGATCCGGCTCGACGATATGCGCCCGCATATTTACCGGACCCACGATGGCGGCAAGACGTGGAGCGAAATCGTGAAAGGAATCCCCGGCGATCAACCCGTGAACACCGTCCGCGAAGACACGCAGCGCAAAGGCCTCTTATTCGCGGGCACAGAACGGGCGGTTTACGTTTCGTTGGATGATGGCGAAACCTGGCAGTCTATGCGGCTGGATATGCCCGCGACTTCCGTGCGGGACTTGATCATCAAGAACGACGACATCGCGGTGGCAACCCACGGGCGCGGATTTTGGATTCTGGATAACATCACGCCATTGCGGCAGTTCGACCCGAGTCCGAAGGATACGATTCTCTTCAAGCCGCAGACCGCCTTGCGCATTCGGTCGAGCCTGAATGCCGACACGCCGATTCCCCCGGACGAGCCGGCCGGAGAGAATCCGCCGGACGGCGCGATGATTGATTATTGCCTGGGCGAAAATGCGTCCGGCGCAGTCACGCTCGAGATCAAAGACGCGAAAGGGAATGTCGTGCGCCACTATTCGAGCGCGGACCCAGTCCCATCCATCGATCCGAAGCTGAAAATTCCGGCGTACTGGGTGCGCCCGCCGCAAATGTTGTCCAACGCACGCGGAACGCATCGTTTCCTGTGGGACATGCATTACGCGCCGGTGGCTGGCGTGGAGCCGGAATATCCGATGGCGGCGGTTGCTCACAACACCGCGCCGGGAGCGACTTCACCATGGGTAATGCCCGGCGATTATTCGGTGGGTCTCATGGTGAACGGCAAGAGCTACTCGCAGCCGCTCGCCGTCAAAATCGATCCACGCGTGAAAACTTCGACGGCGGACCTGGTCCAGCAGTTTGAGCTTAGCAAGATACTTTATGAAATCCGTCCGGCGCTTGAAACGGTCAACAAAGGGCTCGGCCGGTTGAGTACGGAAACCGGCAAAGCGAAGGAACGCGCCGGCCAGAATCCGGTCACGGCGCAGCTCGACGCGTTGAGCAAGAAACTGCAGGAGCTCGCCGGTCCGCCGGGCCGCCGGGCCAGGACCGAGCTCAGCCTGGATCTCCTGGGAAAATTGGGAACGTTGTTTGGGAACATCCAGGAAGTCGATGCCGCGCCCACGCCGATAATTCGAGCAGCCGTCGCCGATCTTCAGCGCGAATCGCAATCCGTCATCGAGCGGTGGCGCGCGATCGAAGAACAAGACGTTCCAGCATTGAATCAACAGCTCGAGGCTGCCGGATTCGGAAAAATAGAAATTCAAAAATAAGGGGGGTTTTGGCTGGCGCCCTCCGATTGGCTTGCTACCGACAAAATCGTCTTCGCCCAAATCGAGAGATTCCTCCCATCGGCGCCGGGGCACGGGACTGCGATAGGTGCGCCTCACACGCTGCGCCGGGTGCTTTTAGAAATGTTCCTCGATGAACTTGTTCTCGAGGCGGTAGATGGCGGCGTGCTCGGAATCGATGGCCCACGCGGAGATGCGCGCGCCGGGAGGAAATGCGCTGCGCGGGAACGTCGCTTCCCATCCGCTCCAGAACTGGTCGCGGTTGTGCAGTTGCGCCGCGATGTCGGGGCGGGCTGAGATTCCATCGGACATGGCGAACAAGACCCAATTGCGCTCAGGGTATTCGTAGGTGAAGACCACGCCGTCAGCCGGGCGGCCGGCCCTATTGAGCACCGCCCACCCGGAAGCGACCAACATATCATTTCCGCGCGGCACAATGGATTCGCACCACCCGGTGGCATTCTGGTTATCGGCCGTCCAATGATGAAGCGACGAAACATTATTGGTCTTGATGAGACCTGGCCGGACTAATTCCAAATTGTCGAGGACGATGGCCTCGCGCCGGACAATCACCGGCAACGGATAAATTGTTTTTTTGATCGTGCTGCCCGTGTCGAAGGCCCGGCTAAAAAGAACCGCGGATCGTCCCAGCCAGTTATTGGCCGATCCTGCTCGCATCGCGGCGACGCCAGCGGCGGCGGCGAATGTGTAAGGAATCAACAAAGCGAGCGCGAGCAGACCCATGGCCGGGATCCAGATTGATTTGGCTCGTCGACTTTGCGCGGGCGCTAACTCCGCGTAAAAGACCGCCGCGAGACCAATGAGTGCGACGAAAAGATAAAGCGCGATGGGTCCGTAGCGGGATTGTAACGCCTGGGTGGTTCCGTACCCCACTCGCCCGAACGCGGCGAGGCTCGCGCTGGCGATGGCATAAAATCCGAGCACAAACCAAGGGAGGGCGCGCCGCGAAAAGTTCTGATTTCGCCGGCGCCAGAAGGCGTGACAAAGCGCGCCGCAGAAAAGAATGAATCCGCTCGCACCGAAAAGGGCGGCGGGTGCGATCGGTGCATTTTTGCCCGCGCGGGCCAGCGCTGACCCGAGGAATATGAAAACGTATTGGAAGTAATCGATCGGCGAAACGGCGGGGGCAAAGTGCGGAAGATCGCGAGGCCGTTGATAATCCCAAAAATAAGCCGCGACGCAGACTGCGCAGACACCGAGCCAGCGCAGCAGCCATGATTTCCAGCGAGGAGATGCATCGATGAGCAACACCAGCGGAAAAGTAATTCCCCAAAGAAGGAGGCCGTGCGCGAGGGTAAAACTGCCGGCCAAGGACAAAATCGCGCAGCCGATAAATTTTTTGGTGATCGATAAATTTGTTCCGACGACGACCAGGGCGGCGACCAGCCAGAATGCCGGCAGGAATGAGCTAAAATCCGAACCGGTCAGCCAGACTTCGTAGTAGGTGGGAGCGAAGAGGAGGAGAGCGATGAGAAAAAGGCAGATCGCGGCGACGCGCGGGCGGAGCGCGGATTGTCGCAGCAGCAAATAAATTCCGAGGACGGTCGCGGCCGAGAAGATGACGGAGAGGGCCATCTCGTAGGTCAAATGCCAGTGCCCGAGCGCTGAGAAAAGCACGATGATCAGTTTGGGGATCACGGTGCGCGCTTCCTGTTGTTGCTGAAAAATATCCGGAAGGAAAAACTGGCCCGTGTGCGCTTTCTCTATGATCGGGACCATATCCCAGTCGTCCCACGCCGGAACATCGACTGCGTATCGATGGAGCAGGTAGATCAAAAACAGGAGCGGCACTGCGGCGGCAATGAAGGCGATGGCGAGCCATCTTCGCGACGGTACCCCTGCGAGATTTCGCGCGAGCCGCATCGAGGAATCGCCGTGGTCCGCGCCGTTTCCGTCCGAGAGCCTCATTTCTCCGGAAGCAAGATAAGACTGGCAAAACGTTTCGTTCGCATATGATCGCGCGATTGGCAGATCATCCGGTAACGAAGGCTAACCACTTGTGACAAGTTATTTCGAGACCCGGCCCGCGAGGCAGGGCGCGGGCTGTTACGAACAATAGAACACTCCATGTCTCCGGAAGAACACGACATCATGCGCTCGGTGGAAGAGCACTACTGGTGGTACCAGGCGCTGCGTCAGCATGTGATCGCCTCGATCAAGCCGGCCCTTCCCGATTTCTCGCTCCTCGATGCCGGCTGCGGCACCGGCGGGATGCTGGAGGTGGTCCGGCACGAATTTCCAACCGCGGATTTGACCGGCATTGATCAGAGCGCTCATGCGTTGGAACTCACGGCCGCGCGCAAGACGGGCGCGAAACTTCTGGGCGCGGGCGTGCACGAGCTGCCGTTTCCATCGAATTCGTTCGACTTCGTGCTCTCGCTCGATGTTCTGGTCTCGGTGGGCGTGGATGACTCGCTCGCGCTCCATGAAGCCCACCGCGTGCTTCGTGCCGGCGGCAGGCTGATTCTTAATGTGGCTGCGCTCGAATTTTTGAAAGGAGCGCATGACCGCGCGGTGGACGCGGACCGCCGTTATACGCGGCGACAATTGCAGGTGCTGCTGGAAGGCGCCCATTTTCAGATCGAGAGATTAAGCTACTGGAACGCGCTTCTTACTCCGCCGATCGCGCTCGTTCGGTGGTTGAGTCGAAGCCGTTCCCAAGCCGACAAGCCCCGTTCCGATTTCCGGCCGCTTCCGCCCATGTTGAATTCGATCCTTAAACACGTGGCGGCTCTTGAATTGAGCGCCAGCCGTCACGTATCGTTGCCCTTTGGGACATCGCTCTTTGCCGTCGCTCGAAAAAATGGATGAATCCAGTCCGCATCTCAGCATCGTCATTCCGCTTTTTAACGCGGCCGCCACCTTACCCGCGCTCTGCCAGGAATTATCCGCGCTGGAGATTTCCGGTGGGCTCGAATTGATTCTGGTGAATGACGGCAGCCGCGACGAAACCGAGGCAATTGCGCTGAAGCTGACCCGTGAAAGCAGCATCCCGATCACGTTCCTGAGTCTCTCGCGGAATTTTGGCGAACACAATGCGGTGCTGGCAGGGTTGCGAGCCAGCACGGGTCGATATGTCGTCACGATGGATGACGATCTGCAAAATCCGCCTTCGGAGGCGCTGAAACTCCTGGCCGTCGCCGAAGCGGAACGGCGCGATGTGGTGTATGCGAGCTACGAGCGGAAAGAGCACGTCTGGTGGCGCAATCTGGGCAGCAGGCTCACCAATTCCATCGCAGACTACGTGGTCGATAAACCAAAAAAACTTTACCTCTCGAGCTTCCGCTGCATGACGCGGCTCATCGCGGACGAAGTCGGAAAATCGCGGAATCCCTATCCGTACATCGACGGCCTTATTTTCCAGATCACACAAAACGCCGGGGTGACGCGAGTGCGTCATGTGGAACGCGAGCAGGGGCGGAGCGGCTATACCTGGCGGAAGCTGGTCCGCCTCTGGACGAGCATGCTGGTCAATTTTTCCGTCCTGCCGCTGCGCCTCATGACTTTCGCGGGAATGATCACGAGCGCGCTCGGGTTTCTGGCCGTGATCGAAGTAGTGGCCGAGCACCTCTTAAGTAAAACGCCCACGGGCTGGAGCTCGCTCATGGCGGCGATGCTGCTGCTTTCGGGCACCCAATTAGTGCTTCTCGGCATCCTGGGTGAATATGTCGGCAGAATTTATCTCGGCGTGAGCGATAAACCTCAAAGCGTAATCCGCGCGACGCTCCGATCCTCCGGGAGTGCCGCGCCCCCCCCATGATTTCCGTCATCATCCCGACGCTGAACGAGTGCGAGAACATCGAGCCGCTCCTCGAGCGCATTCAGCAATCCCGGCCCGCGCCGGATGAAATCATTTTCGTGGATGATGGTTCCACCGACGGAACGCGCGAGCGGATTCGTTCGCTGGCCGGGTCCGGGCCGGTGCGATTGATCGAGCGTGACACTGCGGCCTTCGGGCTTTCTGGCGCCGTGATTGCCGGAGCCCGCGCCGCGCAAGGCGATCTTTTGATCGTGATGGACGCGGACCTCAGCCATCCGCCGGAGAAAATGGCCGAGCTGGTGAGTCCTATTTTGGAGGGAACAGCGGACATGGTCATCGGGAGCCGCTACGTGCGGGGCGCATCGACGCCGGGTTGGCCGCTCTGGCGCAAAATCATGTCGCGCATCGCGGCAGGGGTCGCCTATCCGCTCACCGGTGTGCACGACTCGATGTGCGGTTTTTTTGCCATGCGAAAAATCGCTTTGCTGGAATTCACTCCGGCCGCGACTGGTTTTAAGATTGCCTTCGAAGCCATCGTGCATGGAGGCAAACAATTGCGCGTGCGGGAGATTCCCATCGCATTTCGCGACCGGGCGCGTGGCACATCCAAGATGACCTTGAGCGTCGCGTTGCGTTTTGCTTTTCGCTGGATGGCAGCTGCATCCCGCGTCTTTTTCCGCCGGGGAAATCGAGTCTCCCGGAAAGCCAGCGACACCGTTCCCGCGAAAGTCTAGGAATCTGGAACCGCGGGACCAGCGGCGTGATGCGCTTGCTTCATGCGCCAGAGTTCAGCCGCCAGGCCAACAAAAAGCAGGAAGGTCGCGCCAAGGGTGTTGCCGTATGTTTGCGCCATGATCCGGAATGGAATCGAGAGAGAAAGCAAGGCGACCGCGGCTGTCGTTAGGCCGAACAAGAGTGAACGCGTTTCCCGCGCGAGCAGGAGCCGGCGCACGATCACCGTCAACGGGTAAAGCAGCCACGCGAAGAGATAGCCGAAAGTCAGGGGCGTAAAGATCAGAATCAGGAGCAGGAGCAGCGCGAACTCGAGCGCGTCGGTCTCGGGAGTTCGGCGCGCCGCCGCCGGCATCACCGCGATGAAC
>JBEEHO010000372.1:0-5997 GCA_041167425.1 Verrucomicrobiota bacterium
GATCTGCACGGTGAGCAATTTAATTTTCGACCAATCGTCCAGCTCGGCGATGCGATCCTTTAGAAACGGCGCCAGCGCGACGATCTCCTCGTATAAGGCCGGTAATCCGCGTTGCTTCATCGCTTCGATGCCGCCCTTCGGAATAACGAACCCAGCCTGGTAGTAATCATCCCGGCTGATCAAAACGAGGAGTTTGCCGTGACGAAAGAATCCGAATAATTGTTCCGGGTCGCCTGCGCGTTTGGAGATGTGCATCCACAGGACATCGATCGGCACACCCAGCTCCTTGAGTTCAAATCCGGCGCGGGTGTGCGTAATCGCATGACGTCCATCCGCGCCGATGACGAGATCAGCGCGAAAATCGCGCTCCCCCTCCGGAGTCTTTACGCGCACACCTGCCACGCGTTCCTGGTCGAAGAGGAGATCGACCACCTCATGTTGCAGGTGGAGCGCGAAAGAGGCGAACCGTTTCGCTTTGGCCGCGAAAAAATTCAGGAAATCCCATTGCGGCATGAACGCAATAAACTGGCAGATGGTCGGCAACCGCGTGAAGTCGACCATCGGGATCAGATGACCATTAAAGATTCCCCGCAACTGGGACATCTCCTGGTGCGGCAGTTTGAGGAATTCATCGAGCAAACCGAGCTCATGCATGATCTCGAGAGTGGAAGGATGAATCGTATCGCCGCGGAAATCGCGATTGAAATCGGCGTGTTTTTCCAGCACCACGACATCGACTCCGGCACGCGCGAGCAGATAACCGGTCATCATTCCCGCCGGACCGCCGCCGACGATCACACAACGCGCGTGAATCGTCGGGCCAGAGGTCGGAGGTCGGACGTTCACCACGGCGAATCCGTCCTTTGGCGGATCAGAGGTCAGAGGGAATGGAGGTGGAAATTTCTGCGGGCCGGCGGCGAGGGATGCCGAGACTGTCGAAGATCGTCCGCGTCGCGTCGGACTTGTTCAGCGTGTAAAAATGAATTCCGGCAACGCGGTTATCGAGAAGATCGTGACACTGCTCGAGCGCGAAGTGAACGCCCACGCGCGTGACCATCGTGGGATCGTCCTCACACCGCTGTAAGGCGCGCAGGAGCTTCGCCGGAAAACGGGCGCCGCCGGCCAGCTCGGCGATGCGCTTGCAGCCGCTCATCGACGTGATCGGCATGATCCCCGCGATGATCGGGATGCGAATGCCGGCCAGCTCGCAGCGCTCGCGGAAATCGTAGAAGTCGCGATTATCGAAAAAAAGCTGGGTGACGATGTAATCCGCGCCCGCTTCCACCTTCGCTTTCAAGTGATCCATTTCGACGATGCGATTTGGCGTGGCGGGATGGCCTTCCGGAAATCCGGCGACGCCTATGCCGAAGCCGCGCGGGTCGGGATGCGCTCCGCTTTCATTGAACCGCCGGATGAACTTCACCAGGTCGGTCGCGTGCTGGAAAGCATCGGCCGACTTGTCGTAACTGCATCCGCGAGGCGGATCGCCGCCGAGGGCGAGAATGTTTCCGATGCACGACTTCGCGTAACGCCGCAGGATCGATTCGATCTCCGCCTCGCTGTGACATACGCACGTGAGGTGAGGAATCGGGTCGAGCTTGGTCGTGTTCTGAATGCGCTCGACCAGATCGTGCGTCAGGTCGCGGGTCGACCCGCCGGCGCCGTAGGTCACGCTGACGAAATGCGGCATGTACTCCTCCAATTCGCGAATCGTTTGGTAGAGGCTTTCGGCGGCTGCCGGCGTTTTCGGCGGGAAGAATTCGAACGAAAACGTGGGGGAATCCCCGCGCATGATATCGCTGATATGCATAATTCAGAGCGTCCGTTCGTTGGTTGCCACTTCGGTCAAGCTGATGATCGCGCACCAGATTGTCGATCATGTTGCGCGATTTCGACCGAGCTTTCAACAAGAGCCGGGGACCGCAGATTTTGCTGGCGCTCGCCCTGTTTTGGCTGAGAATTCCACCCATGACCAAACGCGCACTTTTCGCCGTTGCTGGATTTGTGGCTCTTTGCCATTCCGTGGCCGCGCAACAGACGCAGCGTCGGGAACCACTGCAACTGGAAGGCAGCACCGTAAATCGTCCAGTCCTCCGGCTTCCATCGCTCACGCTGGAAGATCAAAACCGGTTCTTCTTCTCGACCGCCTTCGGTTCGATGCAACCGGCCATGGATTTTCTGCCGAGTTTCAGTCCGGCGGAGCCGATGAACTTCGCGTACGTGAATGGGCCCACTCGCAGGAACTCATCCGAGAGCGCCGTCGAACTGCGGGCTCCGGATCGTGTTCAGTTCGGCGGGGAGATGGGATTTCTTTACGGAAAATCGAGCGGCAAATATGGTCGTGAAGATTTCCAGAGCTACATCATCGGCACCGTGGGGACCGATAAATTTTCCATCACCGCCGGATTTTTCCATCAGGAGACGACGTTTAGTAATTCCCGCTGGCGGCGGTAGGAGTGTCGTGCCCCTTTCGGGGCTTTGATCTGCTTTCGGGATTTCGATTGCGTGCGCGTTGACGGCCGCAAGAGCCGAAGCGGCCATTTCGCCACGCCGCGGATCGGTGGCCCGCCCTTCAAGTTCACGGAAGCGATTCGTTCGTGGTCAGAAGCTAAACTCGCAGCGCTGGAGCGGGCCTGCGACATGAAAGCAAAGTAGAAAAGGGAGAGGGAAGCGAAGAGGCATTAAAGAAGCCGCACGGTGGTGATGGTGATGCGTCCGCTAAAGCAGATGTCCACGTCAGCGCCGGGCGTGCGATGACGGAGTTGGTAATCGCCGGCATAATAAAGGCCCGTCTCTTCTTCGTGGCGATAGTTAAGTGGCAGTGGGCTGGGATCGAGCGGACACCAGACGACATCTGGCTGGCTGGCTTCGGGCGGAAGGTTGGGCAGGTTCACATTGTAAAAAAGCCCTGGCTCAACTGGCTTGGATAACAGCTCAGTCAGGATGGGAGTAATCCACTTGATTGCGCGGTCCCAATCGAACTCGACTCCGGATTTGCGATAGTGGGACACGGCGATGCCGGGCCAGCCGTGCAGCACCGCTTCGCGAACAGCGGCGACGGTGCCGGAATAGTGAACGTCGGCGCCAAGATTTGCGCCGTGATTGATGCCGCTGAGAATCCATTTTGCTTCGGGCACCAGTTTGAGCAATCCAAGACGAACGCAGTCGGCCGGCGTGCCGTGGATCGCATAGCGGTCGTGACCGCGGGGTTCGATCCGGACGCCTTCCTGCCAGGTAACGCGGTGGCTCACTCCCGATTGCGCGCCGGCTGGTGCGACAATAACGGGATCGCCGAGCGCGCGAGATGCGGTGACTAACGCCTCGAGACCGGCCGCGTCAATGCCATCATCGTTGGTGAGAAGAAGCTTCACAGAAAGTGACCTGCCACATGGGACGAGGGACGAGCAAGCGGGAATTCATTTCGGGGACGAACAACAATTGCGGCAGGGAGAGTAGTGGGACGACACGCAGGCCACAAAGAGAATGGCAAAGATGATTGCGGCACCTTTAAGTTCGCGATGGTCTGGCGGAAGACCCGGGGACTCGTGGAAAATTTCACGAGTGATCGGTTATGGGCACTGAGAGAAAATGGAATCAGGAAGGGAAAATAACATAGCGAATCTCTCGGCGGAAGTAGCCCGCCGCCCCAAGATAGGCACTGATCGTTGCGACGTGGTGGCCTTTGTATGAGACCTTCGCTGCTACTCCGGCATTACGCCATCACCTGCCGAAAAGCGGACATAAATGCTTCCATTTCGGATCTCTTGCCGATAGTGAGACGCATGTGGTTGGGCAGGGCAGGGAATAACCGGCCCACTTGCACGTTGCGCTGCTTCATGGCTTGGATCACCGGAACGACCGGACGTTGGAGATCGAACATGATGAAGTTCGCCTGCGAAGGAATTTGTTTGTAACCCATCTTGTCCAGCTCGCCGATGACAAACGCTTTTGCTTCGCTGTTGAGACGGCGTCCATTCGCGACCTGATCGGGATCGTTCAAACTCGCGCTCGCCGCGGCCAGCGCCATGATGTTAACGCTGTCGAACATTTGATGCGGTCGCATGCGCTCGATCGTTTCGCGCTGCGCCACGCAATAGCCGCAACGCAGGCCCGCCATGCCGTAAATTTTTGAGAACGTCCGCGCGACGATCAGGTTCGCGTGGTCCTTGATCAGCGGGATCACACTCTCGTAATCGGGCGTGTCCGCATAATGAAAGTAAGCCTCATCCACCAGGATCATCGTCTGGCGCGGAAGTTTCGCGATAAAATCGCGCAACTCATTCTTCGGCGTGATGCTGGCGGTCGGATTGTTCGGGTTGCAAATGTAAATGAGCCCTTCCTTTGCTGCTGCCGCCATTTTCGGAAGATCGTGGCTAAAGGTGCTGGTAAGTGGAACTTTCACGACCTCGGCGCCGTCGGCACTGGCGTGGCGCAGAATGGCTTCGAAAGTCGGATCGGCCGCCACCAATGTGCCGCGTCCGGCCGGGTTGGTCTTGTCGCTCCCGATAGCTCCCGTGAAGGCCGTGGCGCAAAGTTGAAGGATCTCGCTGGAGCCGTCGCCCAGGATGATCTGATTGCGATCGACCCCATTCAGTTTTGCCAGCGCGTCAATCAGCATCTCGGCGCGATCGTCGGGATAGCGGCACGAAAGGCCGAACGCGTCGTTCATCGCTTTCAGCGCTTTCGCCGAAGGCCCATACGGATTTTCGTTCGAGCTCAAACGGACGATACCCGTAGCCGCCGATTCCGTGGTGGGCGGAGCAGCAAACGAAATAGCTGGCCGGGCGACGGCGCAGGCTGCCCCCACGCCCAAAAGCTGGGCAAACTTGCGTCGAGAAATAGAAATGGTGTTCATAGAATCTTACAGAGCCTCCTAGCCACGATTCTACGGTTGCTCCTCGACCGAATGCCAGACCGAAGTGCGGACTATTGTGAAAGTGACGAGTGACAGGTTACGAGGAGCGAGCGATTATCCAAACCAGCCAGAGTAAATCGAAGTGCAAGCAAAAGCCGAGAAAGCATCTGCTCCCTTAGCCAATCCAGCCGACGTGGCGTCGATCGATGCGATCATCACGGCGGCTTATGAGGTGATTTCAGGACCGGCGGGGAAGAAGCGGGATTGGGATCGCGAGCGCGCGTTATTTGTTCCGGGCGCACGATTGATCCCGACGGCACCCAAGCCGGGAGTAAGTGACCAATCGACGGACGGATGCGGGCTCGCGCCACAGATTCTCGACGTGGAAGCGTACATCGCGCGAGTCGAGCCCTACTTCGAGAAGAACGGATTTTACGAGAAGGAAATCGCGCGACGGACTGAGCAGTTCGGCCACATCGTTCACGTCTGGAGCACGTATGAGTCGAGGCACAAGGAAGACGATCCGCTGCCCTTCATGCGGGGGATCAACAGCATTCAGTTATTCCATGACGGGAAGCGCTGGTGGATCGTGACCATCTACTGGCAGCACGAGAACCCTGAGGATCCGATTCCAAGCGGATATCTCTGAACCAAGGCGCTGGCAGTGTTACCGGCATGGGTGGTTGCTTGTGGCGCGGCTTTTGGATAGGACGGCGGGATGAGAATGCTAATGGCCTGCGCTTTCTTCGCGTGCGCGCTCGCTTGGGGAGGTTGTGCGTCGGGGACCGGGAAGTCGAATACCACAACGAAGACGTCCTATCGACAATCAGAACATTCCAATACGGACAGAAGCAGGAATGCCCTGGAGAATTCCACCTCGAACCAGACGATGGGAATACCCCGTTAGGCAGACTGCGCCGCATCGTAGAGCGCGGCGTAAACTTGATCCAGCTTCAGCGGCTTTACCAGCACGGCTACGGCGCCCGAGTTGGAAATTTCCTGCGGCGAACCGGAAACAAGGATGACACGGGCGTTAGGATACTTTGCGACGATGTTGCGGCACGCGGTGGCGCCATTCAATTTCGGCATATGATAGTCCATCAGCACGACGTCCGGGTGGTGTCGTCCGTAAGCGTGGATCG
>JBEEHO010000373.1:0-21332 GCA_041167425.1 Verrucomicrobiota bacterium
AAGTGCCGATCTGGTCATTGCTTTGCGCGCCGCCCGTGAAACCGGTGTTCGCGTTAATGCCAACAAAGTTGAACCCATTCGAGACGACGGCACCGGAGATATCCGGGCCGGTACCGGCGGTAGCCGTGTTGGTCGCAATGATCGTGTTTTTTATCGTGACCGTGCTCCCTACGCTCTCGATTCCTCCGCCGGCACTCTTTGCGGAATTCGCCGCGATGGTGGTGTTGGTGAGAGTCGCTGTGGCTGATCCTCCTCCGGAATTGTAGACGCCGGCGCCCAAAGTAGCCGCGTTCCCGGAAATCGTGCTGTTGACTACGGTCAACGTGCCGTCGTTCTCAATCCCGCCGCCGAAGCCCGTGTCTCCGTTGTTACCGGAAACCGTGCAATTGGTCAGCGTAAGGCTGCCGCTCACGTTGTAAATTCCAGCTCCCTTGCCTCCAGAGCTATTGATGACGGTATTGCCAGAAATCGTGCTGTTGGTAATCGTTGCCGGACCTTCATTCATGATTCCGCCGCCGCCGGGCGTGGTGTTATTCGCCGTGTTACCGGAGATGGTGCTATTCGCAACCGTCAGCGTTCCGGTGTTATGGATACCTCCTCCGCTGGCGTTGTTGTCCGCGAAGTTACCCGAGATGGTGCTGTTAGTAATGGTCAGCGTCCCGGCGTTCGATATACCGCCGCCGGCGTTATTTCCCAGTCCCGTGCCCGTGTTACCGGAGATGGTGCTATTCGCAATCGTCAGCGTGCCGGCGTTGAAAATCCCGCCGCCCTCGTGGTTGTTGGCGGTCCCATTGAGAACTCCGTTGGAGACTGTCAGTCCCGACATTGTCACGGTCACACCGCTCACGATATCGAAGATACGGAACCGGTTCGCGCCGGTCGCTGTGTTGCGTTGCACAGTCAACTGACTCGCGCCGGGGCCACTGATGGTCACCGACTTGTTGATCAACAATTCCGCTGTCGTGAGCGTAATCGTACTCCCAGCGGGCAGAGAAAACGTAATCGTATCGCCGGAGCCCGCAGTGATAATCGCCTGACGAAGGGTGCAAATCCCCGGGCAGCTGCCACCGGCATCGGCCAGGCTATTGACCGTGACGTTGGCGGCCGGTGCGGCCGCAGCGAGGGCGAGCAGAATGATCGGGGCCAGCCGAAGAATTGAGATTCGATTTCGCATATTTGTGATGCCGCTCAGTCGATTGCGGATCGCCGCTGTTAAGTCCCAGTTCGTCAGTTCAGTGCAAAGACGTCGACCACAGCGACACCAGTCGTGTTACTCACGCCGCGCACAATCGCGGTATATTGCGCGCCGCCTGACGGCAAAGTCGCCATGATCGCGGATTCCAGGTTATTTGTAGGAGCTACTGTGCTGTCGATGATCGCCTGCTTATCTGGGCTATCCACCCAGTTGTCGTTCTCGGCGAGGACGGTTCCTTGCTGATTGACTAACTGCAGGGTCGGATCTTCCAGCTTTCCTGGAACCGTCAGGGAAGGTCCTATGGCCCGGACAATGACCTTCTGCGTAGCCTGGCCCAGAACAATGGTCCCGGCGATCAAGACGCCGTCATCGGTCTGGACCAGCCCGCGCGTGGAGATGTTCGCCAGCTTGGACCCAGCCGTAATGTCGAGATCATAGGCTTCCACTACACCGATGCCACTCGTGTCACTTACGCCGCGCATGATCGCGGTGTAGGCACCGGGATTTAAGTTCGTCAGAATTGCCGATTCCAAGTCGTTGGTCGGCGGAATGGTGCTGTCGATAATCTCCTGCCGATTGGTCGCGTCGTTCCAGTTATCGTTTCGAGCTATGCTTTGCCCATTGGCGGCGAATAACTCCAGAACCGGGTCCTCCAGATGGCCGGCAATGGGCAGGGAAGGTCCGATCGCACGGAGGAGCACTTTCTTTTGCCCAGTCCCCGTGATGATGAACCCGCCAATGAGCGCGTTATCTCCTGCTTCCACGCGAAGCCGGGTTGAGATATTCGCCAGAACGGTCGGCGGCGCCCCGATGAATCTGGCCAGCGCGAGGTGGGCCGCCCCGTTTACGATATTGAAGTCGCCGCCGATGATGGCCTGGCCATCCTGCTGGAGCAGAATCGCGTTAACATTGAGGTTTTGGCCCTCGAGTCCGGTGCCGAGCGGGAAAGAAGAATCCAGGCTACCGTTCTGGTTCAGACGAAAGATCCGGTTGGGCGATGCGTAGAAGGCGTCGCCGCGATAATAGCTGCCGACGAAAATTTTACCGTCCGACTGCAGAGCCAAGGCGCCAACGCGCTCCGGGACAGTCGGGTTGGTCTGAGCGGTGTTAGGATTGTCCGGGATGAACGAGGTGTCGAGGCTGCCGTCCGCGTTCAGGCGCGCCATGCAGTTTCGCGGCGTGCCGTTATAGTTAAAGAAGTCGCCGCCGATGAGGATCTTCCCGTCGGGTTGCAGCACAAGAGAGCGCACCGCGTTATCCGGACCAGTGCCGGAATCGAAGGTCCCGTCGACCGCGCCATCCGCGTTTAGCCGCCCAATATGCGGCGGGGCAAAGTTACGGCCAGCAACGAGAATGATGATGCGCCCGTCGGGTTGCAGCGCCATCGGAGCTGCGCCGTTCGGGAAGAACTCGGTGGAGAAAGTATCATCACGGCTGCCGTCGACGTTGAGCCGGATGAGTCCGGGGGTCCCATTTGGAGTGTATATCAAAATCTTCCCGTCAGGTCGAATGACTGCTCTACCGGGGACACCTGTTGGCGGGGGGTGAAAGGTCGCATCCAGCGTGCCGTTCGAATTGAGGCGGGTGAGGTAGAATGTTCCTTCTGTGGTAGTGTCCCCGACGAGCCTGAACGAGCCGCTGATGACAATCTTGCCGTCGGACTGGAGCGCGATGTATGACACCCCTGATCCCGTGTCGAACGGCGGAGTAAAAGTCGTGTCAGTAGTGCCATCCGGATTGAGGCGCCCGATGGCACCGAGCCGTGTGCTGTTCAGCTTGTTGCGTGGAGTGTCTCCGTTGCTGCCACCGCTACTTCCGTAGAAGCCGACGAGGAGTTTTCCGTCCGGCTGCCGGACGAGCGCGGATACCTCAGCGTTGATGCCCGGCCCGTTGGAATCAAACCCTTGATCAGGGCTGCCATCCGGGTTGATCTGCATGATGCCTTCGGTCAGCGCGCCATTGAAATGGTCGAAAATTCCACCGATGACCGCTTTGCCATTCGCTTGGAGAGCGACGGCCAGCACGCTTGTTTGGATCCGTTGGCCGGAATTGGGAGGCGCAAGCGTTCCTGTTCCCGCGTTATACGAAGTATCGAGTGTGAAATCGGCGTTTAGCCGCGCGACGCCGATCCGTGTCGCCGGCTCGCCGAACCGAAAACTACCGACGACGATAACCTTGCCGTCCGGTTGCAGAGCGACGCCAACCCCCGGACCACTTTGACCATTAAAACCTATACCATTTGCCAAGACATCGCGACTCCCGTCAGAATTAAATCGCCCGGCTGGACTACTGCTCGTTCTGTCAGGTGAGATCAAATTACCGGCGGCGATGATCTTTTCATCAGACTGCAAGGCTAGCCCATTGATCGTGCTAAGGACAGGATCGAATGGCCCGCAGGTTCCAGTGCCGGGGTCGTGTCTATTTGCATTAAAGGTCGTATCAAGACAGCCATTGGAGTTGATACGCAGGATGGGAGTAGCGCAGTAGCCGGGGTGGAGGTTAGGGTCGCTAAAGAAATGGCCGCCAACAATAATCTTGCCCTCGGGTTGGACGGCGAAAGCTTGGTAAGTATCGTGCGCAAAATCGGCGGTGGGCCGGAGGTAGCCAAGCCCTCCCATGAACGAAGTATCCAGGCTGCCGTCAGCATTCAAGCGTGCGATGTCGTACCGCGTGCCGTTGTTGGTATAAGTAAAGGAACCACCGACAATGATCTTGCCGTCGGTCTGGAGGGCGATGGCCAGCACGATCACATTGGGATATGTCAGAGAGGCGCTGGCATCGAAAGAAGGATCAAGTGTGCCATCGGCGTTGAGCCGGAAGAGCGTTTTGCTAGCGTACAAAACGCCGGCCCTCCACCCCTGCACTCCCGAAACCCCAACCAGAATTTTGCCGTCCGGCTGTAACTTCAATGCGTGTACCTGAAGATCATTCCGGAATTCGACGTCTGGAGATTTGTTAGAGCTCAGCACATCGGTTAACACAAGTCCCGGATTGAAAGTTGGATCACAGCTGCCATCAGCGTTAATGCGCGCGATGTTGCGTCGCGCACGTCCGGCAAAGGATTCGAATGCGCCGCCGACAATAATCTTGCCGTCAGGCTGGGTAATGACCGCATTGATGGTATTCCCGTTAAAGGTCCGTCCGCCATAGCTTGTCACCGTAGCCATGAAAGTCGAATCGACCTGGCCCGGCCCCGGTGGGGGAACAGGGGTAGGACTTGGAGTAGGTGTAGGAGTGGGTACAGGAGGCAGATGGACCGTGACGAGATAGGAAAGAACGATCACGTTTATCTTGCCGTTGCTATCTGTCACGGTCAGCGTGGCGAAATAATCGCCCGCGCTGCTGTAGGTGTGTTGAGTGACTGCGCCTGTCCCGGTGGTGCCATCGCCGAAGTCCCAGGCCCAGCTGACGATGGTCCCGTTTACCGCGGTTGAAGCGCTTCCATCAAAGGTGACTGTAAGCGAATTAGGACCTTCCTGGGTGGTAATCGTGGCTTCGTCGTCTGGCGCGCCCGCCTCCGCGTTGAGGATCCGCGGAGGAACGATCGCTTGCACCTCCGTGAGCGGCGCCTCATCCATGCGCGTCGCCGCGCGGTCTCCCAGGTCCGCGCCCGCGGAATTTCCAATCCTGCCGCCGCCGTCAAAACGCAGAGCCGACCAGTCTTCGAATCCAGTCACGAGTGTCTCGTTGCCATCACCGGTAATATCGACGCTCACCGGTGCGACGTTCTGCACACCGTCGCGATTCCAATCGAGCGCGCCATTCTGGAACAAGCGGTAGTAAAAATCGCCCGGGTTGAGCTCAGGCTTCACCCAGAAGGTATAGAAGGCCGGCTCGCCGATGCCCACGTTTTCATCCAGCGAATTCTCGTTCAGAATCGGAAGTGCCCTGCGCGAATAATCCATGACGTGTTGCTCGTTCTTAGACCTAACGAGACCTTCGAGTTGGAAGGTATAGTTCATGATGCTCAGGTAATTCGGCTTAAAGTTGGTCTCCTCATCCCCTCCGTGGAGCAGGCCGAGATTGTGACCCAGCTCGTGCATGAAGGTGCCGCCCAGTTGCATCACGGTAGCGCCGCTGGCCTGTCCCATGGCGACAATGATATCGGCCGAGGGGACCTCCCGAGCAATTCCTCCGCTCCTCTTCGCTCCGTCGTAGTTGTTAGCGAACAAAACGTAGTGAAAGACGGCACGCCTTCCCGAAGGCGTGAAGTAGTCCGTCTTCATTCCATCGAACGCGGACCAGTTGTAGACCTGGACCGGCGGATTCCCGCCGTCCGAGGTAAATGAACCAAGTGTGGCCACATAGGGTTCTTCGCCGGCGCGCGAAAGAGTTCCCCAGTTTTGCCCCGGCCTCATCTCCCGGTCAGCTCCAAGATCGACGTGAAGATTAATGCCTGTCCGGCCATCCGGATTGGAAACCGGCGCTTTGGCGAACGCCGCCGTCACCACCTTCATGGTCTTAATGCTCGGCTTGAAGGTGGAGGAACCAGATGCCGCGTGCATCCAGTCCGCGTGGACAAAGATGTCCTTATGCATGGGATCCGCGCCCATGGCCTTCAAATCGATGAACGTTCCCTGGCCCGCGAGATTACCGAGCCCGACCACGTTCCCGTCGGCGCCGACAGTGATGCCGTTAATCTCCCACGCATCGGGAATCCCATCGCCGTCGGAGTCGAGCGTTTCATAGATGTAGGCCGCGCCTTTGGCCGAATTGTCACCAGGGGCGCCGATCAAAAGCGTTTCGCCACTGACAGCTACGGCCTGGCCGAATACCTGATAAGTATTCCCATCGGTCGCGGCCATCTCCTGCACCGGAACCCATCCCGTGCTGCTCTGTTGGTAAACATAAGCCACTCCCTGATTCTGTCTTCCTCCCACGTACTTTAAGTGCGCGCCGATGACCGCGGTGCCACCGCTGATGGCCACGCTCTCGCCGAACGCGTCCCCGGCGACCCCATCGTTTGCGAGCAACTGCTTAGGCTCGGACCAAACAAAATTTGTGCGAGTCGACACGTACGCCGCACCTTGATTGGTCTTCTGACCGACCTTGGTGCCCGGAGCACCGACAAAGATGTTAACGCCGCTAATCCCGACGGACAGGCCGAACTCATCAGCGCCCTGCGATATCGGGACTAACTTTTTCTTCTGTGTCCAGGAGACGCCGCTACGGCCATAGATGTAAGCGGCGCCGCTGCCGGCGTTGAATGCTCCAACCACAGCCGTGTCGCCTGAGACCGAGACAGAGTAACCAAAACGATCTAATTTCGCGCCGTCGCTCGCGAGGAGTTTGGCCTGTTTGGACCACTGCTCCCCATCGCGACCGAAGATGAAAGCCGCGCCCTGATACTCCCTGCTCCCATCACCCGCGGAATCACTCAGGCTCGATCCTATGATGACCGTATCGCCAGTGATCGCGACCGACTCACCAAAGGTATCGTGTCCGGCCCCGTCATCAGCTACCAGTTTCTGTCTTGCCGACCAATGGTTGCCACTACGATCGAAGATGTGAGCTTCCCCATGTAGAATTTGAAAGTGAGTTGCATCAGTGCCTACCAGACTCCCAACAACGATCGTATTGCCGCTGATTCCTACAGAATTGCCAAAGTAGTAGGTGGTGTAGCCATCGTTGGTCACATCGAAGGCCGTTAGCTTTTGTTGCAGCGACCATCCGGTTCCATCCCGAGCGAAGACATAAGCCATTCCGAAATGGGACTGAACACCTACATTCTGATTGGGGGAACCAATTACAGCGGTCGATCCACTGATCGCGACCGAAAAACCAAGTTGGTTACTGGTGATTGAAGCTGGCGCAACCAGTTTGATCTCCGGTTCCAGCGTCGGATCAATCGTGATCGGATATTTCGCGCTCGCGTCGTCCACTTCCAGCGAGACTTCGCTGCCCTTCACCTCCATCTGTGCGGGCAACTCGCGTCCAGTCGAATCCCAGGCCTTTAGATGATTGTAGCTCGCCAGCACAGTGCCGGCGCTATCCTTCAATTTGAGCGACCGCGTCTCTCCATTTACTTCCGGTTTCAGATCGCCAGTCACCGAAAGAACAACACGCAAATGCCCGGGCGCATGGGCGCGGGAGCGAGGGGGCGCCAGGATCGTAAAGCCCTGTTCCAGCCCGGACGGCTTATTCTCATACCATTCCGTCACTGCCACCGCAGCACCGTCGCTCGCGCCATGCTTGTCTAACTCAATCCTATTTTCTCGCCCCCTTGTCGCGCCGCCGACGAGATCAACAAGGTCGCCGCCGTAGCCATAGCCACGAAGTTTGAAATGGACCTCCCAAGTGCGAGCGCCCGCCGAACGCACGCACACTTCCTCGGCCGTGAAGGTCGCGTGGAGGGATAGCGCCGGATTAGACGCTGCGAAGGCGGCGCTGCCGTTTCCGCCTCGCGTGCCCGGGGCTGGTTCGACCGCGTATTGCGCAGCGAGAAAAGCCTGCGTCAACGATGCGTAGGCATCGTCCTTTGTCAGCTGTCCGATTGCCCCTTCACCTTGCAGCGGGCGAAGGTTCGGTGGGATCGGACCCGGATCGGATTTCAGATCGAGCTGGGCCGAAGGAGCCGCGAGTCCCCATCCAGACAGCGCCAGAAGAACTGACAACCCGAGACCGAAACGGGACCCAGGAAGAGGGAGTGATTTTTGCATGGGTAGATCGTCTCTTGCGCAGGTGAACGCCCCGACCCGCGCGGAATATCCCGGACGATCGACCCTGCTTCCAATGGGTACTCCGGTGTTTTTTACCGCGTGTTACACGATTTGTGAAAAAACTTCCGCACAGATTGATGCGTGGTTGGCGGAGAATTGCTTTCGCTGAGCCCTCGTGTTTGATTGCAGGCGATGGCGGGAATGGTTTTAGTTTCGGGACAAGCGCCGCCAGCCGGTTAACTCGAGTCTTGGAATGCCTGACCAACTAAACGGCGCCATGGCCGGACGGCGATCGAAGTTGCCGATCGATTCCGCAGTCTTTCCCACGACCCGATGGAGCCGCGTCCGCGCAGCGGGAGAATCGGTCGCGGAGGGTCGCGACGCTTTTGCGGAACTTTGTCGCGACTATTGGCAGCCTCTTTTTGCCTATCTCAATCGCCGCGGTTTTTCGCAAACCGACGCCGAGGATTTGACCCAGGGATTTTTTCTCCATCTCCTCGAACATCACACAACCCGACGCGCCCAGGCGGAGCGGGGCAGGTTCCGTTCTTTTCTGCTGGGCGCGCTAAAAAATTATCTCGCGAACGAAGCGGACCGGGCCGGCCGCCAAAAACGCGGGGGAGATTATGAAATCCTCTCGCTGGACGATCCGCGTCTGGCCTTCGCGGAACCAGCATGCGAATCCGAGGCCAGCCGTCTCTATGAAGAAAGCTGGGCGCAGGAGGTAATGCACCACGCGCTGGAACGATTGCGCGCGAAATTTGCCGGGCGAATGGAACTTTTCAATGCTCTCGAAGGTTTTCTGGACGGCGCCGGCAATGGACCTTCGCTGGATGAGGCCGCCCGCGTTCTGGGCCTGAGCCCGGGCGCGCTGCGGACGGCGGTCTCCCGATTGCGCAAACAATTCGCGGAAGAGTTGCGCCTCGAAATCGCACGCACCGTTTCCGCTCCCCACGAAATCGAAGAAGAATTTCAGTGCTTGCGCGTCGCCCTGAGCGCCAGGGCGTGAACACAAGAAACAGCGGAGTCCGAATGCTGTCCGCCGGCGTATGATCCCCGCTAAGTCTTTTCCGTCGCCGGCTCTTTGTCGCACGTGCGGCACGCCTTTGCCCGGTGGCAAATGGTCTTCGATTTGTCCCCGTTGCCTCATCGCAGCCTTCGGCGAAGAAGAGAAAAACGCGGCGGATCCCGCCGACTCCGTGGTCGAGGGTTTTACCGTCATCGAGGAGATCGCGCGCGGCGGGATGGGCGTGGTTTACCGTGCGCGGCAACATCACCCAGTCCGGATCGTCGCACTCAAAATGATTCTGCCCCAGTGGCTCGATTCCCCGGTGGTGCGCGCGCGCTTTCAAGCGGAAGCGGCGGCGGTGGCGAAACTCGATCATCCCAACGTTCTGCCGATCTATCAGGCCGGCGAAAATCGCGGAACGCCCTATCTCGCCATGAAATTCGTTTCCGGCGGAAGCCTCGCCGCGCGGCGCGCGCAATTTGTTGGCGCGCCAATCGCGTGCGCGCAACTGCTCGCGGCCGCCGCGCGCGGAGTGCAACACGCGCACGAACGCGGCATCCTTCACCGGGATTTGAAGCCGGCCAATTTGCTCCTGGACGATTCTTCCAACGACGCGCCGCCGATCCCGATGGTAAGTGATTTTGGATTGGCCCGCGCGCTCGAGGCCGAACCCGGCGGATTGACCGGTCCCACTTCCTTTCTCGGTACGGTAGGATATCTCGCACCCGAACTTTTTTTTGGTCCAAAATCCGAACCGACTGTCCGATCGGATATCTACAGTCTCGGCGCCATTCTCTACGAATTGCTGGCCGGCCGATTACCTTTCGGCACTGAGCCAGGGCTCGAAACTTTGCGCCGGGCCGATCAAAACGCGGCGCCTTCGCTGCGGGCGATCGATCCACGAATCCCGAAAGATTTGGAAGCCATCTGCCTCACCTGTCTTCAACGCGAACCTGCTTTTCGTTATCGTTCCGCATCGGCCCTGGCAGATGATTTGGAACGTTTCCTCGACGGACGTCCCGTTGTCGCCCGGCCGGTGCCCCGCCTCGTTCGTCTCGCGCGTTGGGCGCGGCGCAAACCCGCGCTCGCCGCGCTTTCTCTGGCGTTATCGCTTTTACTTATCGCCGCCATCGCGGGGAGCGCGCTGTTTACCGCGCGAGTAGCGCGCGAACGTGATCGCGCCGCCGCGTCCGAGAAGGAAGGTCAGACGCAGCTTTGGCGAGCGTACCTCGAACAAGGCCTCGCTACTCGGATCGCTCCGCAGATGGGGCGGCGTTTCGCCGCACTCGAAGCGCTCGCCGCTGCCGCTCGGATTCGTCCTTCCCTGGAACTCCGAAATGCGGCTGCGGCTGCGCTCGCCCTGGAAGACATCGCCCTGGAACGTCGCTGGCCTTCCATGAGAACGTCGATCGACACGCCGGTGGCGTTCGATGAAAAGTTGGAACGCTACGCTTTGCCTCAACCCGGAAACCGGATCAGCCTGCGACGACTGCGAGACAATTTCGAGCTGGCGAACTTTTCCTCTCCGCCCGCCACCCAACTCCTGTTCAGCAAAGACGGGCGGTTCCTCGCGGGAAGAATTTCCGATGACGAGACCTGGCTCTGGATCGTGAGCGACGAAGTCTCCGCCAAGGCGCCAATGCCTGTGTTGAAATTGACCGGCGCGGAAAAACTTTCCGAGATGGCCTTTACTCCGGACAGCCGCGTTTTCGCCGTTTCGGCTGGCGCCGGTGAGGTGGCTTTCTACGATTTGAGCGACACGCTTCCGCGCGAAACCGCGCGCTGGAGTGGTCTGCCGCGGCTGCGCGGGATTTGCTTTGATCCGAGCGGCCAGCGTCTCGCCGTGACCAGCGAGCGCGAGGCCGTCGCGGAAATTCGTGAAAGGACAACGGGTCGCGTGTTGCGCAAGCTGGTTCATCCCGCTGGCGTCACTGGCGTTGATTGGAATCCGGACGGAACCGAGCTCGCCACGGGGAGCGAAGATTTCCAGGTTCGCCTTTGGGATGCGGAGACCGGCACGCTTAGGCGCACGCTTGAAGGTCACCAGAATGTTTCGGTGCGCCCGCTTTACCATCCGGGCGGCCAAATCCTGGCCACCGCTGGGTGGGACGCCGTTCTTCGTTTCTGGGCTCCCAGCAACGGTCGCCTTCTTTTTAACGGACCTGCCAGCCATGACTGGCAACGATTTTCCAGCGATGGCTCGCATCTGGCCGTCGCGAACTACGACGGAGCGGTAGAGCTTTACCGTGTCGCCCCCGCCAAAGCCGTGCGGATGTTCGCGCCGCGGACGCGCGAGCTCGCGCCGCTGCTTTATCGCTGGCTCGATTTCAGCCCCGATTCTCAACGGCTCGTCTCCACTGGCGCCGAGTGCGTTCATCTGTGGGACGTCGTTTCCGGAGTCGAAAGTGCGCGCGTTTCCCTGCCGGGAGCGTTTTCCGTGACTTCTCTCTTCGCCGATGATGGCGCTTCTCTTGTTATTGCGGACGAAAATCGCGGAGTCACACGGCAGCCGACGCCAATCACCAGCCGCGATTCGGACCGCAAAACAATTCCCGAAACATTACGGAGCGGCGAGGGCTGGCAGACGGCGCTCCGCGCGCGGGACGGCCGCATCGTTTTGGTGAACACCACGCTCGGCGTGGCGGAAATTTTTTCAGCCGAAGACCCCGCCGGCCATCGGATCGGCCCGCATCCAGCCATGCACAATGTCGCGTTAAGTCCGGATGGAAAACGTCTGGCCACAGGAACGTGGCAGGGAAACGACATCAAGGTATGGGACATAGCCAGTGGCCAGCTTCTCGCCACGCTGCCTGCGGGTGAAAACGCCCGCGTCCTCTGGTCCTCGGCGAATGGGATCATCGGCGTTCGGATGACTGATGCCGCGCAATGGCTCGAAGAGGCCGATGGCGGATGGCGTCGCAGCCATGTCTGGCAACCCGATCCCGGCCAAACCTTTTGGGATCACGGTACTCTTAGTCCTGACGGGCGCTTGCTGGTGCTGCCGCAATCAGGCGATCGGATTCGCTTGGTTGAACTGGCGACCGGGAAAGAACTCATAACCCTGGAGCCGCCACGAGCGTCCGGCCTTAGCTTTGTCCGGTTCAGCCCCGACAGTCGCTTCCTCGCTGCCTGTGGTTCGCGCGAGCAGGTTGTGATTTGGGATTTGCCGGAGTTGCGCCGCGAACTCGCAGCTCTGCGTCTCGATTGGAACGACTGACTTCTCGGCATCGCACACCTCTTCTGTAGTGGCGGCCTCTGGCCGTCGTCCGTTTGTTTAGTGCGCCGCGAAAAACTCTCCTGCCGCAACGGCCGGAAGCACACCCACTCTGCGCACGCGGCGCCTACAAATGCGTTCCCGTTTGCGGCGCGGGCCGCGGGCGCAGGTTGCGCTCTTTCTCCGCGGCTTTCGCGGCGGCGCTGCTCGGGCTTGGCGTGGGCGTTGGCTTGATTTTCACAGAATCCAAAAGCGCTTTCGACGGCGGCTTCGGAGGATGTTTGTGAGTTTGCGCTCCGATGCGAATGACCTGTCCGTTCACATACTTGTAGCCATCCGAATGAATCCATTCGCCCTTCACATAATTCCAGCCTTCCACTAACGGAGACGCGGAAACGGTTTTTGGGGCGGCGTTGCTGTTCGCGGTCTTGCTCGAAGTGCGATCGGCGCCTGGCGTCGGTTCCGCGTGCAGCATCATCGCCACAGCAAGAATCGTAAGCAGAATGAGACATAGAATATTTTGTTTCATAATTCGGTTCCTTTTCTCCCTGGCTCTGGGGGGAACGTTCTTATCCGGTGCCCGTGACGATCCCGCGCGCGTCCACATTTTGCCCGCCAGCCAGCGCCATGCAGACCAATGCGATGACGCGCGCTCGTGTTCACATGGTACCGTTCTTTCTCTTGGTTCTTTTCCTCGTTTTGTTACTTTTATCGGTGACGGAATGGTGTCCGATTTTTTCATGGCAGATTTCCAACAAACCGGTCTGAAAGTCCTTAGGATGGGAGTGAATTTTTCTAAAATTTTGTGAAACTCGCGCTTAATGCTCCGCCCGCTCACATTTACGAGTTCGGCGATTTCCGCCTGGATGCAGGAAAACGCCTTTTGTGGCGGGCGGACGCGCAGGTGCCGCTGACGCCAAGGGTTTTTGAGACGCTCCTTTACCTGGTCGAGCATCACGACAGCGTGCTCGACAAGGAGCGCTTGATGGAAGCGGTCTGGCCCGATTCCATCGTCGAAGAAAATAATCTCACCCAAAATATTTCGACTCTGCGCCGCGTTTTCGGGGAAACTCCTGGTTCGCATCACTACATCGTCACGGTGCCAGGCCGCGGCTACCGCTTCGTCGCCGACGTCAAAATACGCGAGGCCAATGCCGGCCCGCACCCGCGGGGAATACCGGAGGCCGCAATCGCGCCGGCGCCCACAGAGAACCAGCCAGAACATCTTGCTTCGGCGGCCCAGCCGGATTATCGCCGCAGTTTCACGCCAATGTTGGTGGCGACCGCAGCCGTGCTGGCGCTAACCGTTGCCGCGCTCTTTTTCTGGCGCGGCCGAACCCAAAATCCATCGGCCAGGATTGTCCTTCCGGAAAAAAGCATTGCCGTACTGCCCTTCGCCAATCTCAGCGCCGACAAGGAGAATGCCTTTTTCACCGAGGGAGTGCAGGACGATATCCTCACCGCGCTCGCCAAATTCGCCGATCTCAAGGTCATCTCGCGGACGAGCGTTGCGAGTTATGTTGCCCGTCCGAATCGGAATCTTCGCGAGATCGGACAGGAGCTGGGGGTGGCGAATATTCTCGAAGGAAGCGTGCGGCGCGCGGGCGGAAAGGTCCGCGTCACGGCCCAGCTGATAGAAATGCGCACGAGCACGCATCTGTGGGCCGAGACCTACGACCGCGACCTGGCGGATGTCTTCGCGATCCAGAGTGATATCGCCCAACGGATCGCGACCGCTTTGGAAGCGAAACTCGCGCCGGAAGAAAAGGCGCGTCTCGATGCCAGGCCCACCACGAACTCGGAGGCTTACGTGCTTTACGTGACGGCGCGTGGGACGGAAAATTATATCGAGGCGGAGAAAATCTACCTGCAAGCCATCGCGCTTGATCCAGGGTTCGCCCTGGCTTACGCGCAGGCTTCCATTCTCAATAGCTGGTCTTCCGTCTACGATGGGGCAAGTAAGGCGAAAGCGCGCGCCCAGGCGGAGGAAGCTCTGCGATTATCGCCAGCTTTGGGCGAAGCACACATGGCTTTAGGTCTTTGCCTTTATTGGGGGCAGAAGAAGTACGACGCAGCGCTGAAGGAGTTCGAGATCGCCGCGAAAACTTCTCCCAATAATGCCGACGTCCACGGTTACATTGGTGGCATCTATCGCCGGCAGGGACGCTGGCGCGAATCGATTGCCAGCGTGGAACGCGCTCGGTCCCTCGATCCTCGCAATCACGGCATCGCTTTCCTCGCGGCCAACAATTATCTTTTTATGCGGGACTGGCCCGCCGCTGCCGCCGGTTTCAATCGTGCCCTGGCGATCAAGCCGGATTTCCTGCTTCCCAGGATTGGCCTTGCTTACATGGAGGTGTTTCGGAACGGCGATCCGGCCGCGGGCAGAAAAATTTTAGAAAACATCCCTGCCAGCGCTGAGACCCACGGAATGCTGGCTGTGGCACGCTGGGACCTGGCGATGCTGGAACGGGATTATGCCGCCGCGGAAAAGATTCTGAATGAATCTCCATTGGAAAAAAATTTTCCAGCCGGAGACAGCGCGAAAACATATTACCAGGGCCGCATTGCCCGCGCGCGCGGCGACATCGAATCGGCCCAGCGCTATTTTGCCACGGTGACGCCGGATACCGAAAAGCGGGTCCGCGACAATCCCGACGTTGCTGCGCGTCATGCCGAACTGGGACGACTCTACGCCTACATGCAAAGGAAGGAGGATGCGATTCGTGAAAGTCGCCGAGCAATCGAACTCGAGCCAGAAAGCCAAAACGCATTTCACGGTGCCACCCATGCGGCCAATCTGGCGCTGGTTTACGCACTCACTGGCGAGTCGGACCAGGCCATCACGCTGATCGAGCGTCTGCTCTCCACTCCTGGTCCGGTCGAGTGTTCGGATTATCCGAATAACATCACGCTCGCTGATCTTCGTCTGCGGTGGGAATGGGATCCACTGCGAAACGATCCGCGTTTCCAGAAGATTCTTGCAGGGCCGGAGCCTAAGACCGTCTTTTAGTCAACGAGCGAAAATTGGAGACGGCCTGCCCTCTGGCCGTCGTCCTTTCCGCACGGAACCTATCCTACCGCTAAGCTAGAGGCCGCCACCCACTCCGCGCACAATAGCTGTCAGACCCATCCACGCCGCCGCTGCTCTCGCAGCCGGCGGGATGGATGGCGTGCTTGAGTTACGGCGTGGTCGCCACCTTTGCCGGAGGCGTGGTCACGGTAGCATTACGCGAATCGACTACGTTGCCGGAGTTATCCAGCACTTCAAGTTCGACCAGGTAAGTCGAGTCGAGCAGCACCGCGTCGGCATCGATGGTTTGCGACGCAAACGGGTAGAGCATACTTCCAGATTGCCCGGTAGCCACGTTAGTGAGTCTCAACCGCACGTAAGGCGTATAAACGGCTGGATTAGCCTTGACTGAGAAGTTGGTCCAGATCGCCGCCACCCAAACCCCATTCCCTCTCGGCGGGTAGCCCGCGATCACTTTGAACGCCGTGATATATCCACTGGTCACCGTTGTGCCGCCGCCGCCTCCACTGTTCGTGCTTCCGCCCGAGGCAAGAGTTGGCTGGCTGGCGATCGCGAACGCGAGCGCTATGAGAATGGCGGCTACGGCCGTGTTGATTCGAACGATACAGTTTGTTTTCATGCGGGGCTTTCTGAAGCGAACGGGCCGCCATGAAAAGCTTTCGAAAGTAACGCCGCTGTTACCTGTTCTTCTTACGGAAGAAGGTGGGCCGGCAGATGCAGGCTATCGTCTACTAGCACTCAAGGCGGTGACATCGGTGCTTATGGACTGGCTCTAGTTCAGCGCGAAGACTTGCACCACGGCCACGCCAGTTGCTCCGCCTGCTCCTCGCACGATCGCAGTATACTGCGCATCGTTGGAGGGCAACGTCGCGATGATGGCCGATTCGACGGCGTTGGCCGGGGCGACGCCGCTGGCGATGATCGCCTGCTTGTTCACGCTATCACCCCAGTTGTCGTTCTCGTCCAGGATAGTTCCCTGTTGATCGACTAACTGTAACGTCGGATCGGATAACTTCCCGGGCACGGTTAACGAAGGGCCTACTGCCAGCACGATCACTTTCTGCTGATCGGTCCGGAGAGAATGAAGCCGGCGATCATCACGTTGTCGCCGCCTTGGACAAGGCCTCGGTTGGAAATATTAGCCAGCTTCGAATCAGTAGTTCGATCCAGATCGTAAACCTGCACCGAGCCGATGTCTGTTCCGCTACCCGCGCCGCGCACAATCGCGGTATACTGAGAGTTATTGGCCGGCAACGTCCTTATGATGGCCGATTCCAGGTTATTCAGAGGCGCCGCGCCGCTGTCCATGATCGCTTGCTTGTTCGCGCTACTAATCCAGTCGTCATTGGATTCAAGTAGCGTGTTACCTTGGTAAAGTTCCAGAGTTGGATTGGTTAGCTTATCCGCGAAAGGCAGGGAAGCGCCGATAGCCAGCACTATAACTCGCTTATCGTGGGTGCCAGTAACAATGAAACCTTTATCATGGCATCGTCGCCGGTCTCTACTTTTAGGCGGGTGGAAACGTCTGCCAGCGTGGTGATAGGCGCCGGCACAAATGCGGTTCCGCCAAATTCGAACGCACCGATGTCGCTATACCCACGCGGAGGTAGTTGCGCTGGACGCGGCCCGGCGCCAGGGCATTGTCGCCCGCAGGATAAGCGGCAGACAGCAAGACAGCTCCAGCGAAGAAACGAAACAAGGAACACCTTTCACGGATAGGGGTGGCGGTGCGATCTTGTTATGGAAGATAACGGAAAAAGAGCAGACCCATCCTGATTTGAAATGAGTCCGTCCCGTAGTAACGTGAGCGAAATGAAATTACTGGCCGTGTTAACGACATTTGCTTTGGCTACAACGGCCCTGGCGGCAGAGCCCAAGGACACCATGTGCGTGAAGCAGAAAAACGGGACGTATAAATGCAGGGCGAGCGGCAAGATCGAAAACAAGCCCTGCTGCGATACACCTCGCAACGATTCCACGCCAAAACCCAGGAAATAGTTACGGCTGCCCTGCGGCCGTGGAGAGCAGCGGCGCTTTCTTCTCCGGCACCGGGCCTGCCGGCTCCATTAACTTGCCGTGAAACTTCCACCACCGCGATGCCGAAATCGGTCGGCGGCTGAATCGATCCAGCTACCAGGAACGCTTTAGCGTCAACTCAGTCTGCGCGTTTGGCCCGGTCTTAAAGCGGCCCGCCATATTGCCTGGCGTTACCATGGGAGCGCTCTTGCTTTGCCGCGGAGCGGCTTCGGCCGCTTCGACTTCTGGCTGGACTGCGACTTTGGTGGAAGGAGGCTTAAAATAGATAACTGCCGCGATCACTACGGCCAATAGTAACACTGTTTTCACCTGCCTCTATTCGAGCAGATATCACACCGTCACCTTGTCCTATTCTGGAAGCGCTCGCGCCCGCTGGAACCAGCGCGAAACGGCATGAACTTGGAGAACGGATGCGACCCCGCGCATTGCTGGCGTAAGTCCGCGCGGCAGCACCGTCTCTCTATATGGGCTCTTTATTTTCATCGGGCGTCGTCCTCGTTCTTCTGTTGCGGCGGCCTCTGGCCGTCGTCCCCGCCCCATCTGCCCTTGTTCTGTTTTCTTTTCAGAAAACTTCGACGGCCAGAGGCCGCCGCTACAGAAGAGAGATCCGCGCGAACTAGCCGCATATCGAACTTAAATGGGACCGCTCAGTGCAGGTCCGTCGAGCCGATCGGGATTACTTGCGTGCCATCGAGGTATTTCACCGTCACCGTCCGCGCGTCCCGCGAGACGATCGCGAGCGCAAGCCCGCGCGGCAGGACCGTCTCGCCATATGGGATCTTTATTTTCACCGGCTGCGTGATCCGTACGAACTGCTGCGCCGGCGCCGTGGCCATGTTTTGCGTCCGTTGCGGCGAAAGCGCGGCGGTGACGGGCGCGCGCTGCGGCGCGGTCGCCTGCATGGCAAAGTCGCACGTCACCGGATAGTGATCCGATGCCTGCGACGGACTGATCTGCGGCCGGGCCGAGATCATGTTTGCGCCGAAAAGATAATCGAACGTCGCGTCCGGATAGCGGCCGCTGCCCGGGTGCGTGATTCTCTGGAGCTGCGGAGTTCCTTCCATCGAATTCCGGAAACCCCCTTCCGTCAGTTTAGCCAAAGTCTTTTCATCCCGGAATTCAGGTTGATCCAGGTTGGTGTTGAAATCGCCGCCGACCACGAGGCTCTTTACCATCGGCATGGAAGGCGCGATCACCGCGCGGATGTGGTTGAGCACCTGGGTCACCGCCACCTCCCGTTTCCGGATGTTCTTGGCAGCCTCCGTCGCATGGTCGCCGCGCATGATCAGGTTGCTCTTGAGATGAAGCGAGTAAACGCCCACGTCCGCGCCCCCGATCCGGAACCAGGCAAAGGCGAATCCACGCGGAGGATCGATCCCCTCCATCGATTTCCACGATTCCGACCAGGCCGCCTGCGCCGGCTCCTTCGCCAGGATCGCCACCTGCTGTTTCCCGATCCCCGGCTGGAACGGCTCCTTGAACGCGGAGCAGACCGCCACGGTATAGGTATGGGGACGGATCGCCTCCCCCAGCCGCGCGCAAACATCGTAATCGCGCACTTCCTGGAGCAGGATGATATCGGAATTAAGCGGCCGCAATACCGCCGCCGCGGCTGCGATCCGCGTCGCTTGTTCGGCGGCGGGCAACTCGTTAGGTTTCCCATTCGGGAACCACTCCAGGTTCCACGTCGTCACGCGCACGGTGACCGCAAGGACCGAAGCGGACCCAAGGAAGATAATCGCAACACCCAGCACGATCGCCCGCACGGCGCGACTGATCGGATGATCCGCGCGGCCTGAGGCCCGATTCGTTCCCGGTGTCATATGATGCGCGTTTTGCTTCAGATGAAGCGGCCAGCGAATCGTCTGATTCGCTTCCCTGAGCGCCTCCCTTCGTCTGAGAATCAAAGTGAATCGCATACTAAATCATATGATTCGTTTCTCCAATCATATGATTTGTATCGTGATTCATATGATACGTTCTCTGAATCATATGATCTGAGCCGTGATTCCGCGGGCAATCCGGATGGGATCCCATCGAACCTCCCCCTCTTTAGCCCCCAGGCGATCTTTTTTGAGGTTCCTTCCAAACTTCCCCCTCTGTTTGTCGTAGTAAGAAGTGGATGAACAAACTCAACAGCGGATTCTCCAGAGTCCGGGACGTTGCCCTGGGCAAGAAGACCCAGGCCATTATTTCGGCCCTGCAGGACAATATTCATTTCCGCCGGACAAATCCGCCGCTGAGAACTGTCCGCAGCTCCTTATCTGCTTTCCAATCTGCTCTGGCTCTTTCCAAAAGCAGCGCGCGCGATCGTAAAGTGAAAGTGACCCGATCCGTGTTGGTCCTTCAACTCCACCAACTGGCGCGGAATTTGGAAATGACCGCAAATGTCACCGACGCGATGCTGGCCAAAACCGGATTCAGGCTTCGCAAGCGGGCGTTGCGTTCCAACGCACCTGTGGATGCGCCCCTCCACGTGCGTCTCCGAACAACCGGAATATCGGGCAGCGTCCAATTGCTTTGCGCTGCCGTTTATCGGGCCAAATCTTACGAGGCACAGTACACCAGGAATCCCAACACCGGGCCATGGACCGATGCCGGCACGTTCGCGAGTACGAGAGGAATCATTATTAGCGGCCTGATTCGCGGCAAAGATTATTGGGTCCGGATTCGAGCGATCGGCCCGAAAGGTCCCGGTGCCTGGAGCGATGCCGCCACCATCATGGTGACTTAGAACGCCCAGTAGTGGCAGCCCTGTCGGCTAGTCATTGCGGCCTCCGCTGAACAAGCCGGCTCTTCCGCCGATCTCTCATCTGGTAGCGCATGCGTCCCGCGTGCCGGCGAAAGCGTCCTCGCTTCCGCGAACTTTTTCTTCAAGCTCCGGGGGCTTCGCCAATATCGCCACCCTTGCAGCGTAAGGGCTTACATTAGTCTGCTCCAGGTATGCCTCGTAATATATAAGCTTCCGCGGTCCGCGATAGGATGTCGCAAAGGAGGCGCCACGCTTATGCGAAGCAAGTATTCCTGGCACGTGACCGAAGCTTTTAGGTGCTGGTTCTGAGTCGACGATGCCACGCGGCCTTCGCGAACCAGGTGGGGAAAAATCGTGTAACCTCAACTTCGGCCATCTCGGCTCGGTGCCGTCTATTATGAAAAAAGATGAAGCGGCGGATCCAATCGCAAATAAATCTTTTCCGTTCTAATGCTGTAATTGTTGGAGTCGGATAATGTCGCGGACCCGGTCCAGCAGTTTCGGATTGCGCGGCGCGGCGTGGGGGGATAATTCTCATCAGGCTCCCAATTGTGACTTCCGTTCCACCAATCTCAGGCTGATTAGGCCTAATTCTCGTTAGATCGTACTGAACAATACACTTTTACTTCGATTGGCGCTCGCTCCCGCTAGCCGTCGCTGATCTTATTCTCGTTGCGCGACACGGAAACCGTTTGTGACCGATACCGACACTGTCGAAGACCAGAAGAGTCTGCCGATTCTTGGGTCCGAAGACTTCCGTCTTCGACCACTTCGACTCGGCGACGAGGCCGCGCTCCTCGAATACCTGTCTCAACCCGGAGTCATCGAGCACACGAGCATTCCAGCTCCGACCCTCGAGTCGCTGACGGCGTCTGTGCAACGCGATATCACCGCTTACGCAAAGAGGGCATCATTCCGATTCGCTGTGGCCGCATCGGACGATCGGCTCATCGGCATCTGCGGATTCAACAGCTGGTCGCCCGCCCATCGGCACGCGGAACTCGCATATGAATTGGCGCCGCAGTACTGGGGCCAGGGCGTGATGCATCGCGCAGTCGCAGCCACGCTCACCTGGGGATTCTCAGAGCTTGGTCTCAACCGCGTTCAAGCCTTCGTAATGATCAGCAATCACCGATCCATTCGCCTGCTCGAGCGCTGCGGCTTTTCGCGTGAAGGCACCCTGCGGCAGTACCGCATCGCGCGCGGCGAGCCGAAAGACTTTCACCTTTACGCTCTGCTCGCACCAGACTTCGCCCGCACCGCGCGCGGCGCCGTCGCCTGACCGGGCGATGCCGCGAACTCCGAAAGCTTTCGGAGTCGCTGATCTAATTGATTGGCGCTCGGGACGGAAATTGGAAAGTGCTTCGTCAAGCCGCGTGTGACAAAGTCGGTTCTTGCGCAAACAAACCATTGCCGGCTCGGATAATGTCTC